>CAKPER010000005.1 GCA_934149245.1 uncultured Bacilli bacterium
CTTTTTTTATTTTTTTACAAAAAGTTCTTTTTTTTTTATCAAAAAAAGGGTATAATGTCTTTATATGATAGTAGGTGACTAATGTGAAAAGAGTACTATTTATATTATTATTTATTATAATGTTTTTTAATGTTAATGTAGTAAATGCTGATGATATTTGTAGTGATGAAGAGCTTGCTAGAGAGAAAGAAATAGCTAATAATATTAGTTATAATTATAAGTTTGTTGGTACTGATGATAATATAGCAGGTATTCAAACTTATAGTATTAATTTTAGCGGTATTACTGATGGTATATATATTACAGATACTTCTTATGAATATAGGGCTAATAATGATAGTGATCTTCTTTATATTGATAGTGGTAAAAGGAATTTTATGGTTTTATCTGATAACTGTTTTGGTAAAATACTTAGAACTATTCAATTGGATTTACCTAAGTTTAATGAGTATTCACTAGAAGAAGAATGTAATGGATTGAAAGATAAAATTAAGTATTGTGATCCGTGGTATCAGGGTGATATAGTTAGTCAAGATTTTTATGATGCTGTTTATGATTATAATAAGCAAATAGAGGATAATGAAAAAACAGTTAAAGATAAATTTATAGATTTATTTAAAGAGTATTACTATGTGATTGTTCCTGTTATTATTCTAATATTTATAATAATTTTATTTGTTGTTTGGAAGAAACACAATAAAAATGTTTTAGAATAATTGTTTTTTTGAATAGAGGTGAGTGAGTATTGAAATGGTATAAGTATTTATTTTTTTATTGTTTAGTATTTTTTTGCTTTAGTTGTAATGTTTTTGGAATAAGTGTTAAGGATGAAAAATATCCAAAAGATTGTGATGGAAATGTTATAACTGGATTAGATCAAGAACCTAGTACTGTTAATTTTTCGGATAATGATAGTTGTTCTATTTCTGTTTCAAAGCAAATTAAAGATTTTGATGACACAAAACCTAATCCACAAACTTGTTTGGGTTTTAAAATTGAAGATAAATGGTATAAAAGAGATGTTTTATTGCTTATTGATAATAGTTGGTCGATGAAAGGTAAGGAACAGCAAGTAAGAAAAATATTTAGAAAAGTAGCTGCACAATTAAAAACTGGAGAAAATATATATGTGAAGTATTTCTTAGGCTCAGAAGGGGCTGAAAAATATTCTTTTTCGCAGGTTGATACTAAAAAAAAGCAAGGCGGAATAGCTGGAAAGATTTTAGAATATAAAGATGGCGATTCTACTAAACCTTTAAGGTATGGAACTAATACATATTCTAGTTCTGCACTTAATAAGGCAGCTGATTGGGTAAAAACAGAGGTTAAAAAGAGTGAACATATCCCAATTGTTATTTTTATTACGGATGGTTATCCTACGGCTTATAAAGATACAGATGGAAATAAGTATGAACTCGGATATCTTTCTTCTGCTAGACATTTTTATGAATTTGCAGTGGCACTGAAAAATTTGCAAAATCAATTTTTAACAATTAGTAAAAATGGAAAAAATAAACTTATGAATAATAGTATAGTTAAACCAAAGTTTGCCACAATTGGACTTGGTATTAGTAATGATAAAACTGATATGTCTGCTAAATATCTTTTAACAACTAAAAGTAGTGATTTTGATAATTTAAAAAATCTTACTACTAGTGATAAGCAACATAAAGAAGATAAAAGATTTTATCAGTTATTAAACGGTGATATTAGTAGTGGGATTGAACTAACACTTTCGATAGCTTCTAATCCAGATTTAGGCGTTGTTGGTTATTCAAGTTATAATAGTAGTACTAAGACAGTAAATTTTAAAAATTTTGGAAATATTGATACTACCAATGGTGGAAAATTAGCTAAAGATAATGGCATTGCAATTGGACCTATAAAAGAAAATTTGATAACTCAAATTAAAAGTAATGGAAGAACAATTAATCATACTAAGAAAGATTTAGATGGAAAGTATACTGGGTATAGTATTATTTTTCTTAAAAAAGCAGATGTGTGGAACACTTTGAAACAAAATAAAACTATTTCTATTCATCTTAGAAACTCTAATGCTTTAATGAAATATAATATTAATCGATCTGCAATAGGTTCTACTTTGAATGGTTTTATTGATTATTATAAGTTTTCACCAACTGATGTAGACTTAAATGATATTATTTCTGTTTTAGAAGTTAAGTCTAATGTTGGTAATGTTTCTAAAGGGAATAAAGATATTGACTATAAAAAAAGGACATATTATGGTTTAAACAGTGATTATAAATATTTAGATTTAAATGGTAGGGGATATGTTAGACATTGTTCGAAAGAAAAACTTATTAAAAATGATTCTGAATGTTCTGCTGTTTATGTAAATGAAATACGTGTTAAATATTTTATCAATTATAGTTTGGTTTTTAACGCTGGGACACTGAAAACTGAAAATAAAGAATCATATTCTCCTGGATTGGGCTTTAAATTTAGTGGAATTGATACCGCTTTTCATAATAGTTGGTATTATGCATACTATGTTGAAAATAATGTTAGTTCTTCTCCAGTTGTTGAATATAAGTATAGTGGCAATTGGTATAAAATTAATTTTGACTCTATTAAGAAAAGCCAAAATATGATTGGCGAACCATTTATGAGTAGAGATGACATATGGAATAAAATTAGCTCTGCTGTGAAAGTAGAAACTTCAAATTTTAGTGTTAACTATGAAACAGTTTCAAGTAATGATTCAACTATTCTTTCAGAAAGTATTAATGGAAAAATAGAGAGAAAAAAATCAAATGTTGAAACTAGTAGTGATGGCAATGGCGGAACTCTTTATAATATAAGTGAAACTGATAGTATTAAAAAATCTTGTATTAAGGGAACTAACTTTGAATATGTTAATGAAAATGATGAATGCTCTGCTGAATATGCTCAAACTGATAGTTATGCTGGAGAAGATTTTTCTTATATTGAAAAGAATGGTAGGTATTATTTTATTCCTTTTGGATATAAACAAAAAACAGTTGATGTTAAAGTAGAACTTAATGTTGCTGGTAAAAATCTTTCTACTACTTGTAAAATTAATGTTCATAATAATGGTAGTCCTTGTTCAACTAGTAAAGAAGATGGAAATAGTAGTATTGAGGAACAAGTTAGTTATAGATCAATTGATAAAGGTAATCCTTTTCCTAGAGCGGCTAATAAATATTATTCTATACCGTTAAATTGGAGAAGTTGGTACTGTAATAGCTATGGAACTAGTGGCAATTGTGTACCTGATGACCAAAACCAAAGACGTTTAATAAATAGTTATTCGGGTGGGTATTATTATTCCAAACAATATAAGTCTCAGGAGTTGACAGAAATTGCAAATGATACTCGTAATAATTCTAGTAATTATTATTCTTCTTGGAATAATATAGATCAATCTGGAAAAAGTAACAGCATTGGTGATAGTGGTATTATAAATAAAAATTTTAGTAGTAATATTGAGAGTTATTGTCCTTTAGGTTCTTTTAGTTCTAATTGTGATGGGGTGATAAAATGAAAATGAGTTTTCAAGCATTGACTCTTATCTTATTAGGTATGGTTGGTATTGTAGTTATATCCGTTTTTGAATCTGTTACTATAAATAATGAGTCGTCATATTATGTTTTAAAAGAAGCTATGAAGTCTTCGATGATTGAATCTATTGATAAACAATATTATGCAACACATCGTTATTGTAGTAATGATGTTAAGATTTGCCCAAATGCAGGTAACAATAATGGTATAAAGTGTAG
Source organism: uncultured Bacilli bacterium (assembly GCA_934149245.1). GTDB lineage: Bacteria > Bacillota_I > Bacilli_A > RF39 > UBA660 > RUG11198. The sequence continues at coordinate 3,762 of CAKPER010000005.1, forward strand.
TGGAGCAATAAAGATATCAGAGCAAAAATTTGTTGAAAATTTTACTAGAAGATTTGCTGCTAGTATAAATGGTGATGTTAATAAGTATACTTTAGAATTTTATGATATTATTGAGTCACCACCTAAAGCTACTGTTTTGATAAAATCTAATACTACAACTTATACAAATAAAGATAAACAGACTATGGTTCAATCTAGTGCTGATATAGAAAATACTTTGACTGGTATTTTAGAGGTTTATGATTCATAATAGTTTCGGCTATTTTGATATAGATAAATAAAGAGGAGGAAGAAAATGAAAGATACTTTAAAGAAGTTTCTTGGTAATAAGAATACTGTAACAATTATAGGGGTAGTTTTGTGTATGATTTTGCTGTATGTTTTTTACAATGTTAGAATTAATCAAAAGGTTGCTTTAGTTAGAATACCTTATGCTAATCAAACTATTCAGCCTAAAACAGAGATTACATCTGATATGATTTCTTATATGGAAGTAGCAGGAGCATTTTTGACTAAAGCTTCATATTTGAAGTCTGCTGATGATATAGTTGGAAGATATTCAGGTTATAATACTGTAATAGCAGAAGGAAGTCCTTTTTATTCAGATTTAGTTATTGATAAGAAAGATTTACCTGATGCATCATTTATAGATGTACCTAAAGATTATACTGTTATTAATTATAAAGTAGATATGGATAGTACTTATGCTAATAGTATGATGCCTAATGATTATATAAATATTTATTTTAAGGGTGTTGGTGATGATGGTAATGTTATGTTTGGTAAATTCTTAAGTAATGTTAAGATATTAGATGTTAAAGATGGTTCTGGACAACATGTATTTGAAAATTCTGATGAAGCTAGAACACCTGCTTATATGTTATTTGCGTTACCTGAAGATATGCACTTATTATTTAGAAAAGCATTATATTTAGAGGGACAATATGGAGTAGAACTTATACTTATTCCTGATACTCAAGATACTATAAAGAAAGATAGTGAAACTATTAGTTCTGCTGATATTCAATCATTTATTGATAGTAAAACTAAGATGGTGTCTGTAAATGAGATTTTATCTTCTACTAAAAGTAAAGTAGATGGAAGTGATACAACAACAAATACTACTACAACAACAGATACTACTACTAAGAAAAATAATACTAAAACAACTACTAATAATAGATAATGGGGTGATTTGATGAATGAGTTTCAACAAGTAGATTTTGGACCCATAAAAGAATATTTAGATAATGATGATATAACAGATATATCATATAGTAATGGTGGACAAGTTTGGTTGAAAACATTATCTAAGGGAGTTTATAGAGTTGAAAATCCTGCAGTTAATAATGCATTTATGGAAAAGATGGCCTTTCAGTGTGCTAATTCTATGGGAAAAGCCTTTAATATGGCTAATCCTTTCCTTGATGCAGAAAGTGCTGAGTTAAGAATGAATTTTGTTCATGAATCAATAGCAAAAAATGGAATAGCAGTATTAATTCGTAAAACACCTGCAAAGATACGATTACAAAAAGATAAAATAATTAAAGAAGATTATATTAGATTAGATATTCATGATTTTTTACTTACTTGTGTTACAGGACATTGTAATATATTGGTTAGTGGAGAAACTGGTAGTGGTAAGACAGAATTTATTAAATATTTAGCTGCTCATACAAAAGAAAATGAGAAAATAATAACTATAGAAGATACTTTGGAACTTCATTTAGATAAAATATTTCCTCATAGAGATATAGTAGCAATGAAAACTAATAATATAGCTAGTTATGCTGATGTACTTGTTACTTGTATGAGACAAAATCCTAGATGGATATTACTTTCTGAGGTAAGAAGTGCGGAAGCTGTTATGGCTGTTAGGGATTCTATTTCATCTGGACATAATATTTTATCTACAATACATGCTGATAAGGCAGAGAGTATTCCTAGCCGTTTATATAGTTTATTAGAGTCTAGTATAGATATGGATCAATTTTTAAGAAGTATTCATAGGTATGTACAACTTGGAGTACATATAAAGGGCTATTATAGTTCTGAATTAAAAAGATTTAAAAGAGAAGTAGCTGAAGTAGTAGAATTTTATGTTACAGAAGAAAACAAGGCAGAATATAGAATTTTATATAAAAGAACTCCAGATGGACATACTATTCTTAATAATCCTTCTAAATATTTAATTGGATATTTAGAAAGTCAGGGAGTAATAATGGAGCCAGATATTCTTGTTAAAGAACAATTTCATGATCCTAATGATAATAAAGATAAGAGTACTAGTGTTAATGATAATAAGCCTAATAATTTAGAACAGAAGTCTACTACTAACAATATTCAGAGTAATTATTCTAATGTTAAAACAAGTACTAATAATATTTCTTCAAATGGGAATATTAACAATGTGAATGTACCTAATAAAAATGTAGTAACTAATAGTGTTTATGGTTCTTCTAATCAAATAAATACTAATAATAGTAATATTGTAAAAAATACTATTCCTAGTAATGTAGGCTCTAATTTTATAAATTCTCAAATAAATAACCATTCTAATGTTTCTGCTAATGTTAATGGTGTTAATAGTCAAGTTATAAATAGTAATATTAATACTAGCCCTACAAATGTTTTAAAAAATCCTCAAGATACTATTGTTAATAATCAAAATATGAGGTATAATGTTATTAACAATAGTAGTCAGGTATAGGATGTGATGATTAATGTTGGAAATAATTTTAATTGGTATAATAGTTTTATTTATAGTTTCTTATAGGTTTAGTTCTGGAGCTGGTGTTTATAAATTTATAAATGAACAAGCTACATCATTATATGATAAATATGCTCCTTATTCTTATAAGGAAATGCGTAGTAAAATAAAGAGTTTAGGCATTGATTATACGCCTAGACAGTATATTACGCAGATAGTTTTACTTGGTGGTTTTTTTGCCGGAGTTGGTTATTTATATTTTTATAGTTTGATAGTTGCTATTGTTTATTTGATTATTGCTGTTGCATCTGTACCTTATTTGACATATTTGAGATCTAAGAGGCAGTATAGTGAGTTTATATTTGAACAAATACAAGTGTATGTAACAAATACTATAATGGAATTTGCAACAACACAAGCTTTTATAAAATCATTAGAGGGAGTTGTAGAATCTGGTGTATTAGAGGATCCAGTGTTGTCAGATGTTCAGACTATGATAGCTCTTTCTTATGAAAAAGGAGATGTACAAGATTCAATTAATTATATGAATGCTAAGTATCCATTTTTTATGGTAAAGAATATGCATCAGTTGTTTTTACAGGTTACTAAAGAAGGTGCCAAGGATACTGGTGAGATGTTTGAAAATATGCTAGTCGATATAGATGCTTTGGTAGAAGGCGTCTATAGAGATAGAATGGATAGAGCAGCCTTTCATAGACAATTTCTTACTTTTGGATTTGCGTTGTATAGCCTTGATATTTTAATACAGTTTTTGGTACAAGTTGATACCTATATTTCAATGCTTGATAATATTTTTGTGTGTATAGCATTGCATGTGTTAGTTTTAATAAATACTGGTTTTCTGTTAAAAGGAGAGAGATACTATAATGAGAATGTAGGAGCTGAGTAATATGATTGAGATATTTTTAATAGGCCTAATTGTTTTGTTTGTTATGTTTTATACAGGAAAGATTAATTCAAACAAGTTTGTAGAAGATAACAAAGATATATTTGATATTTTGAAAGAAAGTGATTATGAATTTTTGCTTTATGCTAAGTACGGCGATAGAGTTTATGATCCAGAAAAGGTGTACATGGGTAGAATAAAAAGAGCAGGTATTGCTTTTGCAGTTTTATTTCTAATATTTATGACTAGACTAAACTTTATAAATATTGTTATTTGTTTAATATTAAGTTTTTTAGTTTTTAAATATGATTATATTAGTTTGAAAAATTATTACAAGCAACATTTAACATTAATAGATTCATTGCTTCCATATTATTTAAAAGGTTTGGAAGTATTAGTGCAACATTACACAGTTCCTGTTGCACTTGCTAGAAGTATTGAAGATGCACCAGAAGTATTTAAACCAGGTTTAAAAGAGATGGTTGCAAAGATAGAAGCTGGGGATTCTAGTATTCAACCTTATGTTGATTTTGCTAATAGGTATCCTGTAAGAGATTCTATGAGAATGATGAGACTTTTATATAGATTAGGACTTGGTGAACAAGAAAAAAAGCACCAACAATTACTTTCTTTTAGTAAAAGTGTATCTAGTTTGCAAGAGAAGTCTAGGGAAGCTAAATATAAGCAAAGACTTGATAAAATGGAAAATATGACAATGGTAATGCTTATGTGTACTGGCGGATTTGGTTTGATATTAATGTTAGTAGCTATGGTAATGATGTTAGTTAATGCTGCTGGGGTTGCTATTTAGTGTGTAAAGATATTTAAGGAGGTGATAGTTTTATGAAAGAAACATCAGGTGAGTTCTCAATGACTGTTGTTGTTATAATAGGTGCTATTTTGATTGTTGGCATTTTAGCTACTTTGATTCCTAATATGTCTAATTTTATTAATGATAAGTGGCAAGATGCGGTGAATGATCCTAATAAATATAAAACACCTTAATTTTTTGTAATGGTGGTGATAAAATGGTGGTGATAATTAATGAAAGAAGCTTATGGAGGAATGACTAATATTTATTTGTTTTTATTCTTTTTTGTGGTATATGTTTCTTTTTTAGCTTTTGCATTGCAGTTTGCAAAAGCTTATAGAGTAAAAAACTATGTTATAGATGTTCTAGAACAAGGACAATATGATGGTGGTTCTATAGAAAATAATGGAACGAATAGTACTATAGAAAGCAAATTGAATAACTACTTTAAAAGCATACCGTATAATGGTGTTGAAGAAAGTGCTAAAAACTTTTGCGATGAATATGGTGATAAAGCTAATACTTTTGAGGGAACATGTATTATTAAATATGGTGAAGATAGTGCCCCATATTATAAGGTGTATACTTTTGTTAATTTTAGTTTGCCACTTCTAGATTTAGATCTTACAATACCTGTTGGTGGAGAAACTATGACAATTAAACAAAATACATAAATGGAGGAAGATAATATGAATGTACTTGTGTCAAATTTGAATAAAGATAAGTTTAGTAGTTTAGGCGTTGATATAATAAAGTCTATTACTGGAGAATTTGATGTAGATGAAATAGTTCAATCTTTCTCCAATTTTTTCTTTAATAGAATGTTTTTAGATATAACGGCTATTAAAGATTATAAAAATTTTGCTAATATTCAGAAACTTTCTTTGGGGCTTGATGTAGATAAGATTATTATTTTGTTAAATGACGATCCAGTAGTAAATTCTAATATTTATTTAGCAAGATTGGTTAGTATGGGAATTTATAATTTTGCTAAAAATATGGAAGAAGTTATGTATTTATATAATAACCCTAATAGTTATAAAGATGTTGCTCATTATCAACAAGTTGAAAATCAAACTGTTGATAATATACAGAGTATACAAAATGTATCTAATGAATTGATAATTAATAATGATGTTAGAGTTATTGGAGTTAAAAATATAACTACTCATGCTGGTGCAACTAGTTTAATCTATATGATGAAAAATATATTAGCTAAATATTATTCTATTATGTGTATAGAAGTAAATAAAAGAGATTTTATGTTTTATAAAAATAAAGATATGATTTCTGTTATAGAAAAACAACTATCTGATACTATTTTAAAATATAAAGATGTTAATATTATTTTAGTAGATTTAAATAATTTACCAGAGGCTGTATGTAATAATATTTGTACTGATATATTGTATTTAGTTGAACCATCTTTATTTAGAATAAACAAATTAATAACTTTGGATAGAGATGTATTTGTTAAGTTTAATAGTGAAAAAATAATATTAAATAAGAGTTTCTTTACAGAAAAAGATGTTAAAGATTTTGAATTTGAGGGTGATATAAAGATTTTTTATAATATTCCACCTTTGAATGATCGTATTGATAATTCTAGCGTATTAATGCCTTTTTTAGAAAAACTAGGTTTATTTAGGAAAGATTATTAAAAAAGATTGATTTTATCTTTTTTTTTTTTTATAATTAAGTTGTATTAGTAGTGGAGGATATATGAAAAAAGTTGTAATAATTGGTGCTGGACCAGCAGGTCTTACGGCTGCTTATGAGTTGTTAAAAAAATCGAATGAATATGAGGTAATTATTTTGGAAGCAAGTAATTCTATTGGTGGTATTAGTCGTACTGTAAAATATAATGGCAATAGAATGGATATAGGTGGTCATCGCTTTTTTTCTAAAAATGAAGAAATATTAGCAATTTGGAAAGAAATTTTGCCTCTTCAGGGTGTTGGAGCATATGATGATAAAAAGTTAAACAGAAACTTTAATGATACTAATACAGATGTTGATCCAGATAAAACGGATAAAGTTTTATTGATAAGAAATAGAGTTAGTAGAATTTTTTATTTGGATAAATTTTTTGATTATCCAGTTACATTAAAATTTTCTACTTTAAAAAATTTAGGTTTGTTTAAGACAATTTCGTGTGGTTTTAGTTATTTAAAATCATTAATTCATAAAAAAAAGGAAACTTCTTTGGAGAATTTTTATATCAATAGATTTGGAAAAAAAATGTATAGTATGTTTTTTGAGGGATATACGGAAAAATTATGGGGTAGACATCCAAAAGATATTTCTAGTGATTGGGGATCTCAAAGGGTTAAAGGATTATCAATAATTGAAATTTTGAGAGATATGTTTTGTAAAACCTTTAAAATTAAATCTGTTAATACTGAGACTTCTTTAATAGAAAGTTTTTATTATCCTAAGTTTGGACCAGGGCAACTCTGGGAAAGCATGGCTGCTAAGATTGAGAAAATGGGAGGAAAAATTTATAAAAACTCTTTAGTTATTAATATTGACTATAAATACAATAAAATAAACTCTGTTAAATATCAAGTTAATGATAAAATAGAAAGTATTGATGCAGATATTTTAATATCTTCAATGCCTATTAAGGATTTAGTACAATCTATGGGGAAAAAAGTTCCTAAAGAAGTACAACAAATTGCTTTAAATTTACCTTATCGTGATTTTGTTACTATTGGTTTGCTTGTTGATAGACTTAAATTAAAGAATACTACTTCTATAAAAACATTGAATAATATTATTCCAGATTGTTGGATTTATGTTCAAGATACTTCTGTTAAATTAGGCAGAATACAAGTGTTTAACAATTGGAGTCCGTATATGGTAAAGGATCCTGATAATACTGTTTGGATTGGCTTAGAATACTTTTGTAATGAAGGTGACGATTTTTGGCAAATGACAGATAAAGAATTGTGCAAAATTGCTGTTAATGAATTGGTAAAAATGAAAATTATAGATAGAAGAAGTGTCTTAGATTATCATTGTGAAAAGGTAAAAAAAGCCTATCCAGCATATTTTGATAGTTATAATGATATATCGAAGGTTATAAGATATTTAAATAAAATAAGTAATTTATATTGTATTGGAAGAAATGGTCAACATCGTTATAATAATATGGATCATTCTATGGAAACTGCTATTTTGTGTGTAGATAATATTATTAATAATATTTCTGACAAAAGTAATATTTGGAATGTTAATTCTGATGATTCATATCATGAAAAGAGGTAGTTATTTTGATCAAAAAATTGAAAAATATTAAGTTTCCATATCTTAGAAAATATTCTTATTATTGTTTCTTTTTAATATTAATATTTTGTCTTTTTATTAAAAGTTTAGAATTAAATAATGATATTTGGTTTTTACTTAATCATGGAAAATATGTTTTTTTTAAAGGAATTCCTTATATAGAGCCTTTTACTATTCATAGTGATTTTAAATTTATTATGCAGCAATGGGCAAGTTCTTTGACTTTCTTTTTAACATATCATTATTTGGGAATAAATTCTTTATTGTTTCTTGTTATGTTTATTAATATATTAATAATTTTTATTTCTTATAAATTATGTATGTTGATAAGTGATAATAATTATAAAACTTCTATATTAACTGTCTTTGTAATTGATTTACTTTTAATTATAACTAATTTTATTGTAACAAGACCTCAAATATTTACTTATTTATTTGTTTTAGGTATGTTTTTTTGCTTAGAATATTACATAAAAAAGAATAGTAAAAAGATACTTTTCTTTTTACCGATTATTTCAATGATGCAGATTAATTTTCATGCTTCTATGTGGTGGCTATTGATAATTTTTATGATTCCATATTTATTAGATGGTTATAATTTTAAACTTTTTTATAAAGAGTCATACTCAAAGATTCCTATTATAGTTGCTATAGTTTTTATGTTCCTTTTTGCTTTGATAAATCCTTATGGTGTTAGGGCATTAGGGTATGTATTTAATTCTTATGGTGTATCATATATTGATAATTATATATTGGAAATGATGGCTTTAGATGTCCATAGTTTTATTGGAAAATTTATTTTTATAGTGATAATAATAGTCTATTTAATATATTTATTAGGTTCTAGAAAGAGAATTAAGAGTAGATATTTATTATTGCTTTTAGGAACAACGTACATGGCGTTTTCTTCTTATAAATGTTTTAGCTATTTCGTTATATCTTCAATATTTCCACTATCTTTTTATTTAAAGAATAAATTAAAAATTATAAAAAATTTGGAGCTTTATCCTATAAATTATAAATTACAATTTGGTTCTTTAATAGCTGTTCTTTTAATATTACTGTTTAGTTTTGGAAAATCTTTAGATATAAATTATAAAAATAATTTACAATCTGGTATAGACTATTTATTAAAAAATTATAATCAAAAAAAGATAATTTTATATGTTGGGTATGATCAAGGGGGGTATACAGAATTTAGAGGTATAAAATCGTATATTGATCCTAGAGCTGAAGTTTTTTTAAAGGCTAATAATGGAAAAAAAGATGTATTTAAAGAATATTATGAGTTACAAAATAGAGATATTGATTATGAAAAGTTTTTAAATGGTTATAATTTTTCTCATGTTTTAGTTACAGAGCAAGATTCATTTTATTCGAAGATAAAAAATAACAAGAATTATAAATTAATTTACAAGGGGAGGATATCTTTAAAAAATAAAGATAGTCATTATCAAAAATATATGTTGTACGCTAGAAAAAATTAGTATTTAAGAGAAGGAGTTAAGTATTATGTTTAGAAAAAACTGGAAGTATATCTTAATATTTATTGCAGTATTTTTAATAACTTTTATATATCATTTTTTTCTAAATAATAAAGGTGGTATGGATGAGTTTTGGTGTTATGGCTTTGCTTATAATATATCTAAAGGTCTTATTCCATATAGAGATTTTAATATGATTGTTACACCTATGTATTCTTTTGCTGGTAGTGTATTTGTAAAAATAATTGGAAATTATTTGTTTTCTATACATATATTTAATGCATTGATAGTAGCATTGTTTGTCTCTGTTGGCTATAGGTTTTTAAATAAAAAAGTTTTTATATTATATCTTTTTAGTTTAAGTATTTTGTATCCTTCTTATAATTCTGTTTGTGTTGTTTTATTTTGCTTCTTTCTATTTTTTTATGATAAAAAATTTAAATATAAAGATTTTTTATTAGGATTAATTATTGCTTGCTTATTTTTAACTAAACAAACTTTTGGTATTATGATAATTCCTTTATTATTTTTTAGTAAAAATAGAATAAAGTGCTTAATAGGATTTTTATTTCCTTGTTTAGTATTTTTGATATATTTAATATATTTTAATGCTTTTTATCAATTTATAGATTATTGTTTTTTAGGAATGTTTGACTTTACTAGTAAGAATTCTTTTAATAATATTTCTGCTTATTTCACAGCCTTTTTTGAATTCATTATTATAGCAGGAATTATTTATAAATTAAAGATAAAAAATTTTAAAGATCAAATATTAGTTTTTGTTTTATGTTTTCAAATAATGGCATTCCCACTTTTAGAGTATCAACATATTTATTATTCATGTATACCAGTATGTTGCTACATTTTAATGAATTATAGTTTAAATAGAATTATATATTTGCTACTTGTTATAATATTTGGACTATATTTAGGTATTAATATCTTTTCAAATGTAAGTTCTTCTTATTATCATTTGTATCCAAATAGAAATAGCTTTTTATATGGAAGAAGTATTAATGGTATTTATGATAAACAGATAGATGCATTATATTCATATTTAGATAAAAATAGAGATGATAATAGAGTGTATATATTCTCTTGTTATGCATATTTAATTAGACTTAATAATGGAGAAGTTCCCAATAAATATGATTTAATAAATATGGAAATATGGGATATAACGGAGAAGATAAGTACATTAAAGAAATAGATAGTTATTGTTCTCAAAATAAATGTATGTTTGTTCTTGTAAGCGAAGATTTAGTTCATCCAAATCAAACTAGTAAGAAAATACTAGATTATGTACAGAAAAAATATGATAATATAACTAATTTTGAAGCATTTTCTATATATACAAACGAATTTAGAAAATAGTTTATGAGATGAATATTTGAAGGGAAGTGTAGTATTATGATTAAAAAGAATTGGAAGTATATTGTTTTATTTATAGTTGCTTTTGTAATAACTTTTGTATATGATTTTTTTATAGTAAGATTAGGAATGGATGAAGTGTGGTGCTATGGTTTTACATATAATATTTCTAAAGGTCTTATTCCATATAGAGATTTTAATATGATTATTACCCCATTATATTCGTTTGTTGGCTCTTTATTTATAAAAATATTTGGAAATCACTTGTTTTCTGTACATATTTTTAATGCTTTATTTTTAGCTTTATTTGTTACGGTTGGATATAAAGTTTTAAACAAAAAAATTTTTATATTATGGCTTTTAAGTTTAAGTATTTTATATCCTTGTTATAATACATTTTGTGTTTTAATATTTTGCTTTTTTCTATTTCTTTATAATAAAAAATTTAAACATAAGGACTTTGTATTAGGTTTAATTATTGCTTGTTTATTTCTTAGTAAGCAAACTTTAGGAATATTGATACTTCCTTTATTATTCTTTAGTAAAGATAGAATTAAGTGTTTAATAGGATTTTTGTTTCCATGCTTGATATTTTTAATATATTTGATATATTTCAATACTTTTTATCAATTTATTGATTATTGTCTTTTAGGAATGTTTGATTTTACTAGTAAAAATTCTTTAAAAAATAATTCATTTATATTAACTGCTTTTTTTGAAATAATAGTTATTATAACTATTTTGTATAAGTTAATAAAAGGAAAATTTAAAAATCAAAAACTGATTTTTGTTTTGGCTTTTCAAATAATGGCATTTCCACTTCTTGATTATCAGCATGTTTTTTATGCTTTTATACCTGTTGTTTGTTATATTTTAATGAATTATAATTTAAATAAGATTTCGTTTTATTTGTTTGGAATATTATGTGCTTTTTATTTACTTATTTCATTTTATATTGGAACTAATTTAGCATATTTTCATTTATATTCAAAGAAAAATAGTTTTTTATATGGACGTCCTATCATTGGAATTGTTGATAAGCAGATAGATAAATTGTATTCATATTTAGATAAAAATAAAGATGATAATAGATTATATATATTTTCTTGTTATGCATATTTAATTAGAATTAATAATGGAGAGATACCTGATAAGTATGATTTAATAAATAATGGAAATATGGGGTATAAAGGAGAAGAGAAGTATATTAAAGAAATAGATAATTATTGTTCTCAAAATAAATGTATGTTTGTTCTTATAAGTGAAGATTTAGCAGGTAAGAATCAAACTAGTAAGAAATTATTAGATTATGTACAGAGAAATTATGATAATGTAACTAATTTTGAGGCTTTTGGAATATATACAAATAATTTAAAAAGATAGTTTTGAGGTGTAATAAATGAAGAAGTATAAATATTATTTAATACCACCTATAATAGTTATGTTGATCTTGACTATTATATATTTAATTAATGGAGTATATCCTTTTGGAAAAAATACAATTTTAAACGGTGATTTTCCTAGTGCATATATACCTATTTATTATTATATGTGGGATTTATTTAGAGGAAATGCTAATCTTTTTATTAATTTTAAGGTTGGTATGGGGACTTGTATGTATGATTTAACTTCTATATATGGAATATTGTCTCCGCTTTCTTGGATAATTGCTTTATGTGAAAGAAGTGATATTCCATATTTTATGTCCATATTATTTATGATTAAGGTAAGCTTGATATCAGTTACAACATTTATGTTATTTAATAAAGTTTTAAATGGATTAAAGGTATTTTATAAAGTTTTATTTAGTGTTTTTTATGCTCTTAGTACTTATGTTATAGTATATTATACTAACTTCGTATGGTTAGATAATTTAATACTATTTCCAGTATTACTTTTGGGAATAAAAAGAATTATTGATAAAAATGATAATAAATTATATACAATTATACTTTTTTTATCTATTAGCTATTCTTTTTATATTTCCTATATGGAACTTTTATTTATATTATTTTTATCATTTGGTTATATTGTATTTTTATGTGATGATAAAACGCAAAAAAGAAAGTTTATTTTCTCTTTAGGAATTGGTACTATATTAGCAATTGGTATGTCTTTGGTATTTCTACTTCCTGTTATATCTTTAGTTTTTGATTCTGTTAGAAGTGAAGCTTTTAATCCAAGCGGAATTAGTATGATTAGTGCTAATACACTAGATAAGATGATGATAATATTAGGTTATGGATTTCCAATACTATTATTTTTAAATTTATTTGTTTTAAAATCTATCCCTAAAAAAATAAAGCATTTTTTTGCTTTTATGATTTTTATAACTTGCATTGGGGTAATATTTGAACCTATTAATCTAATGTGGCATACTGGTAGTTATATTATGATTCCATATAGATATGGGTTTATTCCAATTATGGTTATTTATTTGGGAGCCCTTTTATGTTTATCTAAAGAAAAAAGATATAGAAGTAATGTAGGAAGTATATTTTTAATACTAATTATTATTTTAATAGCTGTTTTAATTGGACTATTTATAATATTTATTCCGATCAGTTCTTCTTTAGAACCAGCGTTTGCATTAAGTGATATTAAACAAAACTTAATTATTTCTCTTATATTGATAGTAACTTTAATTTTAGGATTTATTCTATTACATTTGAAAAATACTACTTATAGAAATATATTTATGTCTATCATTTTTCTAGTATATTGTGTAGGATTTGCAGTTGGTTATATTGGAATTTATTCTCCTAAGATAGTTGGTCAATCTACTATTAAGCCAGTTTTAAAATCTAATTCAATGTATGATATATTAAAAAGTGATAGTAATAAGTTTGATAGATATAAAAATCTTGATAATGATCTTAGTGATAATTATGGTTTTATAATAGATAAGGCTGTTATATCTAATTGGCATTTGACAAATAAAGATAGTTTTTTAACAGCAAGAAAGATGGGATATAGGACAGCAATGTCTATTAATGATAAAGGAGGAACAATATTTTCAGATAATATACTAGGAATAAATAAATATATAAGTAGCAAGAAATTAGATAATGATTTATATAGTTTAGAGCAAAAAAATAATAGATATAACTTGTATAAATTGAATAAATATTTAGGAATGGGAGTTTTATATAATAAAAATAATAATATAGCTAAGTATATTGGAAGTAATTCATTTGCATATCAAAATTATGTATATAGGTATTTATTTAATAAAGATAGTGCTATACTTAAAAATGTTATTGCTAGAACTGATGGTATTGATGCTTCAGTTAGTACTTTTTGTATAAATGATAAAAGTAAAAAAATAGATTTTTATGTTGACATTAAGGGAAAAAGCTTGTTATATTTTGGCTACGATAATATGACTATTGGCAAAGATATTATGTATGTTAAAGTAAATGATAAATTTGTTTATAATAATAGTGTTGATGGAAGTAAAAAGAGTACATATAACGCATTTGATGGTATAATTAATTTAGGAATTCATTCTAATGAGAAAGTAAAGGTTACTATTTATTTGAAAAAAGATACATGTATTTCTAATTATTCATTTGCTACCATTAATTTAGAAGAATTTAATAAATTTATAGATGAAAATAAGAGTAGTGTAGATATAAAACATAAAGAAAATAAACTTTTAGTAAATGTAGATAATAAGGATAATAAAGAAAGTTTATTTTTACCAATTAATTATTTGAATGGATATAAGTGTATTGTAAATGGTAAACTTGTTAAGTTAGATAAAGTTTTTGATAATTTTATTAGTATAGATGTAGATAAGGGAAAAAATAAGATAGAACTTATATATTATCCACCATTTATAAAGATTGGACTCATAGTATCTATTATATCTTTGATTTTATTTATACTTGTATCAAAAATAAAGATAAGTAATGTACCAATAATTATTCTTAATATAAGTAGTGTATTATATTATGGAATAGTTGCTATTATGTTTTTTATAGTGTATATATATGCTTTTATTAAATTATTGTTATAGGTAGTTGAGGTGATAATTATGACTAAAAAAATTAAAAAATATTCTCATACTTTTGTTGTTTGTGCATATCAGAAATGTAAATATTTAGAAGAATGTGTTAAATCTTTAAAAAATCAAACAGTCTTGGCTTCTATTATAATGGTTACTTCTACAGATAATGATTATATTAGAAATATTGCTTCTAAATATAAGATAAAATTATATGTTAGAAATGGTGAAAGTGATATTCAAGATGATTGGAATTTTGGATATAGCAAGGCTAAGAGTGATTTAGTTACTATAGCTCATCAAGATGATGTTTATGATAGTAAATATTTAGAGAATATTTTAAAGTATTTTAAAAAATATAATGATACACTTTATGTTAGTACTAATTATTATGTATTAAAGAATGGAAAGCTGGAAATTGATCTTAATAGTAAATTAAAAAGAATATTAAAATATCCTTTAAAGAGCGCTTGCTTTAATAGATTTAAGTTATTTAAAGTTGGCTCTTTAATGGTTGGTAATAGTGTTAATTGTCCATCTGTTAGTTATAATAAAAATATATTAGGAACTTCTAACATATTTACTTCAACATTAAAGTTTTCTCTTGATTGGGATACTTTTTTGAAATTATCTAGAATGAAAGGGAGAGTTGGCTATATAGATAAAAGATTAATATGTTATAGGATACATAGTAATGCTACAACTGTTAAATTTATTAATAATGATAAGAGGACTGAAGAGGATATTATTATGTTTAGAAAGATGTGGCCTAAGGTATTTATTCCTATTATTATGAAATTTTATTCTAAAGCTAGCGATACATATGGAGGTTGTGATGAATAAATGTCTATATATGGTAATTCCTTGCTATAATGAAGAAGAAGTTATCGAATCTACTATAAAAATATTAACTAATAAAATAAAGTTATTGATAAAATCAAAAAAAATTGATAAGAATAGTAAAATAGTTATAGTAGATGATGGAAGTAGTGATAAAACATTAGAAATAGTAAAGAAGTTAAAAATTAAAAATAAATTTTTAATGATAATAAAGTTATCAAGAAACTTTGGCCATCAAAAGGCTATATATGCTGGAATGATGGAAGTTATGAAGGAAGCTTCTATGGTTATTACTATGGATGCTGATTTACAAGATGATATAGAGGCTATTGATAAAATGGTTGATTGTTATAATGATGGCGTTGATATAGTTTATGGTGTGAGAAGTTCTAGAGATACAGATAGCTTTTTTAAAAAGTATAGTGCTTTATTATTTTATAAAGTTATGTCTTTTTTAGGAGTAGAGCTTATCTATAATTGTGCTGATTTTAGATTAATGAGTAAAAGAAGTATAGAAGAATTGTCTAGGTATGGAGAGTCTAATTTATTTATAAGAGGTATAGTCCCTATGCTGGGATTTAAGACTGATAAAGTATATTACGAAAGAAAAAAAAGAGAATTAGGAACTACTAAATATACACTTGGTAAGATGACAAGATTAGCTTTAGATGGGGTTACATCTTTTAGTATTAAACCTATTAGATTTATAATAAATCTTGGATTAATATTTTCTCTACTTAGTTTTTCATATCTTATTTATATAGTGTTTAGTTATTTTAAAGGTTCTTCAGTAGTTACTGGTTGGACTTCTACTATAGCTTTTATATGTTTTTTTGGTAGTTTTCAAATTCTTTGTATAGGTGTTATTGGAGAGTATATATCTAGAATATATATAGAAACTAAGAATAGACCTAAATATACAGTTGATGAAATTATTAGATAATTGTAATTTATGAGTGAATATAGTTTTAGTGGTTTAATATTAAAAATATTTTTTTAGTAATTTTTATGGCAATATTGACTTTTTAGTCATTATAGTTTATCATTTAATTATAGTTTATAGATGTGAGGAGGAAATATAATATGTATTTTTTAGTTGATTATTGTACTGGGTTAGCACCTCTTATTAGATTAGTTAAGTCAGTTGTTAAATTGATTCAGTTTGGAGTTCCAATATTGTTGATTTTATTTGGAATGATTGATTTAGGTAAGGCTGTTATGTCAAGTAAAGAGGATGAGATGAAAAAAGCTCAAGGTACTTTACTTAAGAGATTTATATATGCGGTTGCTGTATTTTTAGTTGTTACTTTAGTTATGTTTGTTATGAATCTTGTTAGTGATTCTCAAGCTAAAGGAGCTGATACAAATTCTTGGAGTAATTGCTGGAATAGGATTAAGTAGATGTATATATAATTTACTGGATGAATGTGTTCTTGTGGACACATTTTTCTTTTGGATTTATGATTATTGTGTTATTATAGTTATAGGGAAGTGAGAAGATGGAGAAGGTTGTTTTAGTAGATGGTAATAACTTACTATTTAGAAGCTATTATGCTACTGCTTATAGTGGTAATTTTATGAAAAATAGTAGAGGATTTCCAACTAATGGTTTATATGGTTTTGTAAATATGATAAATAAGATAATTAATGAAGAAAAACCTAAATATATGATGGTAGCATTTGATATTGGTAAAACTTTTAGACATGAAAAATATGATGAATATAAGGGAGGAAGAGCTGAAACTCCGGATGAACTTAAAAGCCAATTTCCTGTTGCTAAAGAGATATTGAATTGTATGGGAATAAAGTATTTAGAAAAAGATTTATATGAAGCTGATGATATCATAGGAACTTTTGCTAAGATGATTGATGAATCTTCTTTGTATGAAGGTTTAATAGTAAGTAGTGATAAAGATTTATTACAATTAATTAGTGATAAGGTAACGGTTAAGTTATTAAAAACTAAGGATTATATAATGATGAATCATGATACATTTGTTGATACTTATGGAATAGAACCAATTAGAATGATAGATCTTAAAGGATTAATGGGAGATGCTTCTGATAATATTCCAGGTGTTAAAGGAATAGGAGAGAAAACAGCTTTAAAATTACTTTCTACTTATGATACTATAGAAGATATATATAATAATATAGAACAGATAAAGGGAGCTGTTAAGAATAAACTTATTGATGGCAGAAAGCAAGCAATTGATAGTAAAGATTTAGCTACTATATATAGAGAGGTTCCTCTTGATGTTACATTTGATGATATAAAATATACTTATACTTTTAGTGAAGAATTGATGAATTTATATAAAGAGTTAGAATTTTATTCTTTTATAAAGAAAAATGATATGAAAAGGGAAAAAGAAGATATAGAAGTCAAGGTAATTTATGATACTAAAACTTTGAATATAACTGATGATGTTTCTGTATATGTGGATATTAGTGATAGTAATTATCATAGAGGAATTATAGAGGGAATTAGTATCTATAATGATAGTAATAGTATTTATATACCAGGAGATAATATTGGAGACCTTAGTTATATTAAAGGAAATATTTATACTTATGATGCTAAAAGATTATATGTTAGTTTTTTTAAGAAGAATATAAACATTGATACTATTACTAGTGATATTATGATTGCTGCTTATTTAGTTAATTATAATGTTAGTGATGATATTGCTAAGTTAGCTTTAGAGCTTGGTTATGATATACCTAGTCCTAATAAAAATGAGGATATTTCTCTTGAAGATAAAGCTAAGATAGGAATTAGTAAGGCTAAGTTTATATATGAAACTAAGGATTTATTTGACAAGAAAATGCAAGAAGAGGGAGTAATTGATTTATATAATAATATAGAGTTACCACTTTCGTTTGTGCTTGGAAGAATGGAATATACTGGTATAAAGTGTGATAGTAGTGTTTTAGATAAAATGGGGCTTGATATAAGAAGTAAAGTTAGTGAAATTCAAAATAGTATATATGACCTAGCTGGAAATGTTTTTAATATATCTAGTCCTAAACAATTAGGAGAAGTATTATTTGATAAGTTAGGTCTTCCTCATGGGAAAAAAGGAAAGAGTGGTAATTATTCTACTGATGAGGCTACTTTATCTAAACTTATAGATTATCCTATTATTCAGTTAATTCTTGAGTATAGAATGCTTACTAAATTAGAGAATACTTACATAGAGGGATTAAAGTCTAATATAATGGCTGATGGACGTATACATACTATTTATACGCAAACGATAACTGCTACTGGTAGACTTTCTTCTATTGCTCCTAATTTGCAGAATATTCCTGTCCGAAATGAATATGGAAGACTTATTAGAAAGAGTTTTGTTAGTGATAAAGATAGTGTTATTTTAAGTAGTGATTATTCCCAAATAGAGCTTAGAATGTTTGCTCATTTAGCATCTATTGATAGCATGAGAGAGGCTTTTATTAATAATTTTGATATTCATACTCATACTGCTTCTTTAATTTATCATGTTCCTATGGATAAAGTTACTAAAAATATGAGAAGAAGTGCTAAGGCTGTTAATTTTGGAATTATATATGGAATTAGTAGTTATGGACTTGCTAAGGATTTGAATATTAGTGTTAAAGAAGCTAAAGATTTTATTAATAATTATTTTGAGACATATCCTGGTATTAGAGATTACATGGATAAAGAGATAAAAGAGGCACATGAGGTTGGTTATGTAAAGACAATAATGGGTAGGAAGAGAGTTATTAATGAACTTAAGAATAAGAATTATAATATAAGAAGTATGGGTGAGAGAATGGCTTTAAATACTCCTATTCAAGGAAGTAGTGCAGATATTTTAAAGAAAGCAATGATTGAGATTGATAGAGAGTTTACTAAGCGTGGTCTTAAGAGTAGAATGTTATTACAAGTTCATGATGAGCTTGTATTTAATGTTTTAGTTGATGAAGAAGAAATTGTAAAAAAAATTGTTAAAAATATAATGGAAAATACTTATAAAATTAGTGTTCCAATAGTAGCAGATATTAATATTGGGGCTGATTTATATGAGGCTAAGTAAGTAGTAAGGGGTGGAAGTATGCCAGAGTTACCAGAGGTTGAGACAGTAAGACGTGGTCTTTTAGATAAAGTATTAAATAGAGTTATAAAAGGTGTTAGAGTAAATTATCCAGGGATTATAGAATATCCTAGTATTTCTTTATTTAAAAAAGAGATTATAGGACAAAGAATTAACGATATTTCTAGATATGGTAAATGGTTGATATTTGTTTTGGATGATTTTTATTTATTATCTCATTTAAGAATGGAAGGTAAGTATTTTATAAAGAGTAGTAAAGATGTTGATTT
This sequence comes from uncultured Bacilli bacterium, assembly GCA_934149245.1. Lineage (GTDB taxonomy): Bacteria > Bacillota_I > Bacilli_A > RF39 > UBA660 > RUG11198. The sequence goes on from CAKPER010000005.1 coordinate 23,530, forward strand.
AAAACATGAGCATGTTATATTTGAATTAGATGATAAGACTGAACTTAGGTATATGGATGTAAGAAAGTTTGGAAAGATGCATCTTATTCCAAAAGATAAGATAAAAGAAATTGGGCCTTTAAAAGAACTTGGATTAGAGCCATGGGACGAAAATTTAACTTTAGAATATTTGCAAGATAAATTTAGCAAGAAGAGATTACCAATAAAGAGTGTGCTTTTAGATCAGAGTATTATTGTAGGAATTGGAAATATTTATGCTGATGAAATTTTGTTTTTAGCAAAAATTAATCCATATACAAGAGCAATGGATTTGAATGATGATTCTATTAAAAACATTATAAAGTACACTAGAATTGTTTTGGAAGATGCTATAAAAGCTGGTGGTACTACTATTAGAAGTTATAGTAGTGTTAATGGAATTCATGGAATGTTTCAACAAAATTTGAATGTTCATTCTCGTAGTGGTGAGGCTTGTCCAGTATGTGGTTCTGAAGTTATTAAAGTTAAAATAGGAGGAAGAGGCACTTATTATTGTAGTAAATGTCAGGTTAAGTAAAATTGGCATTTTCGTTTAGCTAGTTAGAATATAAGAATAATAATATTTTAATTTTGCTGTTAGTTTGATATTTAAAAAAACTTAAGTCGATAGTAGGAATGTTTTAGCATAGAAAAAGTTATTTTTCTCTTTGAATAATATAAATTATTCATATAGTTTAAAGATTGAAAATAATGAAATTTTAGATTTGATAACAATTAAACATAATATTGACTTTTAGGTAAATATTTGATACTATTAATACAATAAAGGGTGATAGCAAATGAATGAGAATATGGAAAAAAATCAAAATTTAGATAATCAAGCTAGGCAGCCAGAAAATAAGAGAAATACATTCAATATCATTATTGGAGTTTCAACACTTCTAATAGCAATATTAGGAGCAACTTTTGCTTATTTCTCTGCAACTGCTACAAGTAAAGATAATGATGTAAATGTTAAATCAGCATATGTTAGTATTTCTTATGATGGTGGTACAGAAATTAAGGCTAGTAATTTGATACCTTCAACTGAGAGAGTAGCCTTAAAAATGTTTCAAAAAGAAAATATTGAATCAATAGGTGCTGAGGGTGACGAGGGCTTGGAAATAGCTGATGAAGATTTATATACTAATGATACATCTAGGAGATGTATTGATGTAAGAGGAAGAGAAGTTTGCTATGTATATCAATTTACTATCACTAGCGATGGAGAGGTTGGAGGAACAACCGGTATAACAGGATATATTAAAGTAAATCAAAATCAGTTTGATAATTTGAGTTATGTTATATACGAGGTAACTTTTAAGAAAAATGAAAACGGTAAAATACTTCTTGATAAGTACGGACATAAAATAGTTGAGGAATATAAGATGGTTGATGGAATTAATTTTCCTAATGTAGATAATAATACTGATCACGAAGATGATGATCCAAACTATTCACTTTTTGAAAAGCCAATTGATGTAAGAGGTGATAATAATGAGTATCAATCTACTAAATATCCACTTGCTTGTTTATTCGGACAATCAGATTCATATGCTACAGCAGAAATAGATGATCCAGCAAGATGCAGAACGGCTCAGATTAGTAATAAAGAAAGTCACACTTACCAAGTAATGGTATGGTTAAATGAAACTGGAAAAATTCAAAATGAACAAGGTAAAGAATTTAAAGGAACCGTATCAATAGAAGTACCAGGTGGTACTGGTGGTAGTGATTATGAAGATGGTAAGATTACTGGTAAACAATAGTAGTAGTATATATTTAAGATAGAAATAGTTCTTTATTGATGAATAGAGAAAAAATGGTTCTTCGAAACGATGGACCTTAAAAATCACATCTAAATTTTAGGTGTGATTTTATCATATTTTATTTCTTAAAATTTAAAAAAACTAAATCATTCTTTAAAAAAATCAAATTAATATTAAGTAAATTTATAACGAATACTTTTTGCTAGGTCCACCGAATTACAAAGAATCATTTTTGAAGTAAGGTGCGATATGTTTTGTAATATAATAATACATAAGAAAGAAGAGAAATTCATATGAAATGTATTTTAATGAATAAAAATAAAGAGGCAATGTTAACAGAATATGATTCTGCTACAGGAGTGTTTACCAATATTTATAAAATTTACAATATTGATTATGCACCATATATATTAAAAAGTTTTTATAAAAATGAAGATGTTAATGATACCTCTTTAAGGACTAATTTAAGTGAATGGTTTAAAGGAAGGGGAATACCATCTTGGAGAGATAAGTTAGACTTATTACTACATAGACTTAATGTTAATGCTCCATGTGAGTTGTTGGGTAAAGCATTTGGACTTTCTCTATCAGATCAATACTGGTTAAAGCCAGAAGAATCCAATCTTAACTATGAAGATATTAATTTTTTTGATAATAGCTTTGATTACGCTGAGTTTATGGAGGCATCACTTTCAAAAAATAGTAAAATGATTCAAAATATTTCCTCTCTAAAAACACCTAACAATACTACAGATGGTATGTTAAAGAAAGCTTGGATTATAGAAAATGATATAAGATATTTATTAAAAGGTGGATATAGGAATGAAACAGTCCAACCATTTAATGAAGTACTAGCAAGTGAAATATGTAAAAGGTTGGGATTTTATCATGTAGAATACTCACTTGATACTTATAAAGATATGGTGGTATCCAAATGTCCTTGTTTTATTACAAAAGATACAGAATTAGTCACTTGCCATCAAATAAGAAATGGTATGAAAAATCATAATAGTATAGAAGATTATGAGGAATACATAAAAAAACTTGAATCTGAAGGAATAAAAGATGCAAGAGAAAAAATGGAAAATATGTATATTTTGGATTTTTTAATTATGAATGAGGATAGACATCTTAATAATTTTGGAATAATAAGAGATGTTAACACTTTAAAGTGGCTGGATGTAGCTCCAATATTTGATAATGGTCAAAGTTTAAATATTGAGTATTATGATGATGAAGAAAGGCATATTACTGGTGAAGGCAAACTATTTTATGAAGTTAAACCATTTGATGAAATTATTAAAATAGTAAAAGATATAAAAAAATTGATGTAACTAAATTGGACGATATTCCTAAATGGATTGATAACTTATTACATGAGTACCAAGGCATAACAGGATATTCAGATAAAAGAATTAATAAACTATGTATTTTATTAAATAGACAAATAAATAAATTAAAAAAATTAATTCAAAATAGTTAGAAGTTAAGGTTAATTTTTTATTTTGACGCACTTAAGAAAAAATAGAAAAGTTTATCATATACTTTAATTTAGTAAGGAATCCTTATGAAAGAATTGGTAAAAATAAACATTAAATTATGGTATTAGTGTAATACTTTTGGCTGGATTTTATATATTTTTCAAAAGTGTGATAAAAGCAAACAAAATAATTACAAAAGCGTGATTAAAAAAACATATTTTCTTCAAAAATGTGATATAATGTAATTAAGGAGGGGATAATATGCAAAGATTTATAACTGAAAAACTAATTAAATGGAAGGATAGTAAAGATAGAAAGCCTTTAATTTTAAAAGGTGCAAGACAAGTTGGTAAGACATATATATTAAAGGAATTTGGAAAAAATAATTATGATAATGTGGCTTATTTTAACTTTGATCATGATGATGGACTAGCTGAATTATTTTTAAATACTAAAGATCCAAAAAGAGTTATTGAACAACTATCTTTGGCAAATGGTAAAAAAATAAATCCAAATACAACATTAATTATATTTGATGAAATACAAGAATGTTCTAATGCATTAAATTCTTTAAAGTATTTTTGTGAAGAAGCAAGTGAATATCATGTTGCTTGTGCTGGATCACTTCTTGGAATAAGACTTTCTAAAACATCTTTTCCTGTTGGTAAAGTAGATTTTTTGAATTTATATCCAATGACATTTAGTGAATTTTTAATTGCTGATAATTCTGAAAATTTAGTATTAGTTATGAGGCAAACTAAAGATATAAAAGAGATTCCTAAAATTTTTGAAGATAGATTGATAGAAAAATTAAAAATATATTATATTATTGGTGGAATGCCAGAGGTAGTATACAGTTGGGTTAATGATAAGGATATAGAGAAAGTTAATAAAATTCAAAAAAATATTTTAGATTCCTATGAAAATGACTTTTCAAAACATACTGAAACAAGTGAGGCAAATAAGATATCTTTAATATGGAATGGAATACCATCACAATTAGCAAGAGAAAATAAAAAGTTTGTATATCAGGTGGTAAAGGAAGGCGCTCGTGCTAGAGAATATGAAGGTGCATTAAATTGGCTAAATGCTGCTAATTTAATATCTAAGTGTTATTTAGTAAAAAAATGTGCTTTTCCTTTAAAAGCATATCATGATTTGTCTGCTTATAAGATTTATATGAATGATGTAGGACTTTTAAGAAGAATGTCTAATTTAGATAGCAGAATTATTTTAGGTGGCAATAAACTTCTAGAAGAATTTAAAGGTTCTTTCACTGAAAATTATGTTGCTAATGTGTTAAATTATTTGTTAGATGAATCTCCTAATTATTATACTTTTGATAGAAACGAAATAGATTTTGTAATACAAAGAAATAATAAAATAATTCCAATAGAAGTAAAGTCTGATAAAAGTACTAATCATAATAGTTTAACAAAGTATAATAATAAATTTAATAGTGAAATATCACTTAGGTTTTCATTAAATAACTTAAGTAAAGATGGTAAAATAATTAACATTCCACTTTACTTTATAGAGTATATTAATGATTTAGATCTAGATTAATAAAAGTTAATATTACAATAAATAGTAGATGTAAAGGTATAGATATGAAAAAATTTAATTTAATTTAAAGAAGAAATACTTAGTGTCTTAAATTTAGAGGATAAGAAAAAATTTGAAATAATTACTAATGGTAACTAAACTCAACAGGAGCTGGAGGAAGTAAAATTATTGATTTTAATAAAAGTGATTTAATTTTTACTTAGATGATAAATATAAAATTAAATTAATTAAAAATGGATATGGGATAAGAAATTTATCTGGTATCTTTTTATTTTTGCTAAAAATCATATTTTAATACATAAAAAAAGCCCATTAAAGGACTTCTGAATACATTATGGTGACCAATATGGGATTTGAACCCATGAATGTAGCCTTGAGAGGGCTATGTGTTAACCACTTCACCAATTGGCCAATGACATTATCATTCTATCATATTTTTTTTCACTTTTCAAGTAACTTACTTTAAAAAAATAAAATTATGTTGTATAATGAAAGTGTGGTGATAAGTATGTATGAATATAAAAGTCAAAGAGAGTTATATTTAAGTTTGATACCTGCTTTGAATGTTAAATTAAGATTATTAAAAAATAGTGATTATAAAAATATAGATAAAATAGATATTTGGAACTATTTAAAGATTAGTAAGTGGAAAAATAGTATTAATTTAACAATATCAGAGATGGTGAATGATATAATTCATGCTGATAATAAAGATATAGATATTTATCTAAAAAAATATAAAAAAAATTATAGTTAGAGGGAGAAATATGGATTTAAGAGTTGTTTATGTAGTCTTAGCAGCTATAATATTGATAAGCTTACTATCTTATTTTAAGTTTAAAAAGAAAATAGTTAAGTTTTTATGCGCTTTTATAATGAGTATCTCTATTATAGCGGGATGTTTGTTATCATATAGCCCAATATTATCTAAGACTAATTATGGATTGGATTTACAAGGTGGCTTTGAGGTGCTGTATCAAGTATCACCAATTAAAAAAGGGAAAAAGTTAGATAGTGATATGGTATATAATACTTACCAATCTTTGGTAAAAAGAGTAGATATTTTAGGTGTTAGTGAGCCTGAAATTTCTATTGAGGGTGATGATAAGATTAGGGTAAAGCTTGCTGGTGTTACTAATAAAAAAGAGGCTAGAGAAATTTTATCTTCAACTGCATCACTTACATTTAGAGATTCTACTGATCATTTACTTATGACAAGTGAAGTTTTAGGAGGAAACGCTAAAGTAACAACAGATCAGTCGGGAAAACCTGCTGTAAGTTTATCAATTAAAGATAAAGATAAATTTTATGATGTAACCAGTAGTGTTTCTAAAAAGACAAATAACGTAATAGTAATATGGCTAGATTATGATGAAGATAGTGATAGCTATTCAAGTGAAAAAGATAGATGCGGTGCTGATAGTAATTCTCATTGTTTAAGTGCTGCTACAGTATCTCAAGGATTCTCGAGTGATGTTATAATTACTGGAAATTTTACAGAAAAAGAGGCTAAAAGCCTAGTAGAACTTATTAATTCTGGAGCATTACCAACTAAACTTAAAGAAATTTCATCTCGTAGTGTAGAGGCATCATTTGGGGCAAACAGTTTAGACAAAACATTAACTGCTGGAGTAATAGGTATTAGTTTGGTAGTATTATTAATGATTGCAATATATCATTTTGCTGGTTTTATAGCAAGTATGGGAATTATTTTGTATACTGCTGTAACATTTTTAGTTTTCTATTTATTAAATGGTGTTTTAACACTTCCTGGAATAGCAGCAATGCTTTTAGGAATAGGTATGGCTGTTGATGCGAATGTTATTACTTTTGAAAGAATAAAAGACCAATTAAAGATAGGAAAAAGTGTAAAAGAAGCACTTAGTTTAGGTAATAAATCATCATTATCAAGTATAATTGATGCAAATATAACAACAATGATAGCAGCTGTAATAATCTTTGTTTTAGGTCAAAGTTCAGTTAAAGGTTTTGCAACAATGCTAATAATAAGTGTAATAGTAACAATCTTGGTAATGGTAATATTTACTAAATTTATGCTAAAAATATTTGTAGATACTGAGTTTTTTGAAAATAAACCAAATCTTTTTATTGGTGTAAGTAAGAAAAAAATTCATAAACAAGATAATATAGAAATACCATTTAAAAAATTAGAATTTGTTAGAAACAGAAAATATTTCTTTGCTATCACAATCATAATTGTAGTATTAGGATTTACACTTACTTTGGTAAGAGGTGCTAATCTTGGAGTAGATTTTACTGGTGGAACTAGTATTACAGTTAATAAGAATTCTAAAGTTAGTCTTAATAAAATTAAAAACGATATGAAAAAAGATGGCTATACTATAAAGAAACAAGAAGAAACTGACAGTGATATTACAATAGTAATAAAGGAAGTATTGAATAAGACACAGACAGAAAAATTAAGTAAAAGTTTGGAAAAAGAATATAATACTAATACAGATATATATACAGTTAGTAAAATAGTAAAACAACAATTAACAAAAAATGCTATTTACTCAGTTCTCTTAGCAACGGTAGGTATTTTACTATATGTAAGCTTACGCTTTAAGTTTGATTATGCAGTTTCAGCTATAGTAGCATTAATTCATGATGTAGCTATAATAATTTTCTTCTTCTGTATATTTGAATTGGAAATAGATACAATGTTTATAGCGGCAATTTTGACGATTATAGGTTATTCTATTAATGATACGATTGTTACTTTTGATATGATTAGAGAAAATTATGCTAAGAGATTAAAAGAAAAGGAAGAAAAAGTAAAAGAACAAAAGAAAGAAAATAAGAAGTTAGCTAAAGGAAAGACTATGTTGACTAAAAAGTTTACAGATGAAGATTTAATTGATTTAGTTAATGATAGTGTTAGAATTACATTCTTTAGAAGTCTTTTAACAACAACAACTACATTAATACCAGTTTTATGTTTAATGGTATTAGGCGCCAAAGAAATTGTAAACTTTAATATTGCTTTATTTGTAGGTTTTATTGCAGGTGTATATTCTTCAATATATATATCTAATCAGTTGTGGTTAGTATTAGAGTCAAAAAGATTAAAGAAACCTAAAAAAGAAAAGCCTAAAGATGATGATGAAATAGAAGAAATAAAAGTAAAAGGTGTAAATTGTTAAAAATAGGGAATTACTTAATCTCTATTTTTTAATATTCTATTGACAATACTTTGTAACTAGTATAATCTTTTATTTAAGAATGGATGTGATACTATGGATGAACATAAAAAAAATACAATAACAATAGAGGATTTGTTGGCAAAATTTAAACTTTATGATAATGATAAAGATGATATAGATTTAATAATTAGAGCTTATAATTATGCTTATAAGAAACATTTTGGAGTAAAAAGAATAAGTGGGGATGACTACATAACTCATCCTTTGAATGTTGCGATGATTTTAACGGATATCAATGCTGATGCTGAGTGTATGGCAGCAGCATTACTTCATGATACAATAGAAGATACTGATAGCACTAAAGAAGAGATAACAAGGTTATTTGGTAGTACAGTTGCACTTTTAGTAGATGGAGTAACAAAGATAAATAGATTGCATTTTTCTACTACTAGCGAGCAGGTCGCAGCTAATCAAAGAAAAATATTGGTTGGTCTTTCTGAAGATGTTAGAGTTATAATAATTAAATTAGCAGATAGACTTCATAATTTAAGAACTATTTATGTTATGCCTGTAGAAAAGCAGAGAAAGAAAGCTAAGGAAACTCTTGAAATCTTAACTCCTGTAGCAGATAGATTAGGTATTAATAAAATTAAGAGTGAGCTTGAAGATTTATCGCTACGCTATTTAAAACCAGATGCTTATTTTGATATTTTAGAAAAGTTAAATGCAAAGAAAACAGAAATGGATGCTGATGTTGCTGAAATGTTAAATGATGTTTCAAGTTTACTTACTGAGCATAATATAAAACATGAGATTTTTGGAAGAAGTAAAAGTATATATAGTATTTATAAAAAAATGCAGAAGGGTAAGAAGTTTAATGATATTTATGATATCTTAGCTTTAAGAGTAATTGTTGATACAGAATCTGAATGTTATTTATCTTTGGGACTTATTCATTCAAAGTATAAACCAGTTCCTAATAGATTTAAGGATTATATAGCAATGCCTAAGACTAATATGTATCAATCTCTTCATACAACGATTTTTGGTGCAGAGGGAAAACTTTTTGAAATTCAAATAAGAACGCATGAAATGCATAAAATAGCTGAGTATGGTATAGCTTCTCATTGGACTTATAAGGCTAAAGGTGGAAGTGTTAAGACTGTAAAAGATTCTATGGAACAAAAGCTTCAGATATTTAGAAATATTATGGAGATAAATGAAGTCTCTGATACTCCGGAGGAATTTATAAATAGTATAAAGCAAGAAGTTTTAACAACAGATTCTATATATGTATATACTCCTAAAGGAGATGTTATAGAGCTTCCTAAAAATTCTACTCCCATAGATTTTGCTTATAAAGTTCATACAGAAGTTGGAAATACTGTAGTAGGAGCTATTGTAAATGATGCAATTGTGCCTTTAGATTATAACTTGAAAACGGGCGATATAATAAAGATAAATACAAGTAAATCAGCAAGACCAAATAAAGATTGGCTTAGTTTTGTTATAACATCTCAAGCTCGTAGTAAGATTAAAGCATATTATAATAAATTAGAAAAAGATGTTAATTTAGAAAAGGGACAAGAGTTATTAGAGAGTGAATTAAGACATCAATCTCTTCCAATAGAAGATACATTAAGTAATAAAAACTTAGAAAAGATATTTAGAGAGTTAAATATAAAAAATATTAATGAATTATATTTAGGAATAGCTTCAAATAAATATACAGCCCAGTCAATTGTAAGAATAATAAGAAAAGAAGAAGAGGAAGCTAAGCCAAAGATTGGAAATCTTAAAGTACCTACTTCTAATAAAAATGATATTTTAGTAGAGGGTATGAATGATATAAAGGTAAATCTAAGTGGTTGTTGCAAACCTATACCAGGTGATAAAATAATTGGTTACATAACAAAGGGCTCTGGTATTACAATTCATAGAATTACTTGTAGTAATATTTCTGATTTAAGTGAAAGATTAGTAAAAGTTAGATGGAATAGTAATATTACCAAAAAATATTTTACAGATATTATTGTTCATACTAATACTTCTGATAATTTATTAGATATAGTTACAAAAGCTAATGCTAATGGAATAGGAATAGATAGTATTTCTACTATTAATAAAAGTCAATCTAAAATATATAGCATAACAGTATTAGTAGAAAATCTTGATAAGTTAAATAAATTTATAACTGAATTAAATAATCTTCCATTTACAATAGAAGTGGAGAGAATAAAGTAAGATGATATATCCTAAATTTTTGCAGAAGTTTGATACGATCGCTGTTAGTGCACCATCTGATGGAAAGACAGATAAGTTGGATTTGATAAGGTTAGATAATGCTTATAGTAAATTGGAGAATATTGGCTTTAAGATAAAGGAAGATAGTAATGTTAGGGTAAGTATTAATGCTAGGAGTGCTAGTGCTTTAGTACGAGCTAAGAATATTTTAAATAATTTTAAAGATAAGGATGCTAAGGCTATTATAAGTGCTAGTGGTGGAGAGTTTTTGATGGAAATTCTTCCATATATAGATGCAAATGTTATAAAAAATAACCCAACATGGTTTTGTGGTTATTCTGATAATACAGCTTTATCATTTTTTATAACTACAGCTCTTGATATAGCTACTATTTATTCAGATAATATAAGTTGTTTTGGAATGGATAACTGGCATGATAGTGTTTACAATTTTTTAGAAGTATTAAAGGGAAATATTATAATTCAAAATAGTTTTTCAATGTACCAAAGTAATTATCTTGAATATAAAACTGGTTTGGAAGGCTATAACTTGGATACTAAAGTTAATTGGTGTAATCTAAATAGGCAAAAGATAAGTATGAGTGGTAGGCTAGTAGGTGGATGTTTAGATGTTCTTTTAAACTTAGTTGGAACTAGGTATGATAAGGTTAGTGAATTTACTACTAGGTATAAAGATGATGGTATAATTTGGTTTCTAGAGAGTTGTGATTTAACAAATGAGCAAATAATAAGAGGATTATGGCAATTAAAAGAAGCTGGCTGGTTTAGCAGTACTAAAGGATTTATTTTTGGAAGAAGTGTATTTACTAAAACTTATACTAATACAAGTTATGAGGATGCTATTAAAACATCTTTAGAAGAACTTGATGTTCCTATTATAATAGGTGCAGATTTTGGACATACGGCTCCTAGAATGACTTTAATTAATGGATCATATGCTAAAATAAAATCAATAGATGGAAAAGGAAGTATAGAAATGTTATTAAAATGATATTTTGAGACTACTGAAAAAGTCTATAAGACTTAAACTAAGTGATAGTTATAATGATTATAATATTAACATTTAGGAGGCTAAAGCTATGAATGAAAGAGAATTGGATTCAAGCGTTAATGAATATAAAGAACAATATAAATCCAATAATTATGTGAGACAATTACAATTGGATATGGCTATTGGACTTCAAGAAGTCAATAATTTAAAACCTTCTAAATATTTAAAAAAACTATTAGAGGAAGAAGTAGAAGGTAATTTAACAATAGAAGATTAATTTCTTCTTTTTTAGTTAGTAAAACTTTATTAAAATATTTTAAGTTATTATTTAAATGTATTAATTTAATAGCTTTTTACAATATAATAATATATAGTCAAAATACAAAAAGCAATAATTTTATAAAAAAGTATTCTGCAAAATACAAAAAATAATGATTTTATAAAAAAGTATTCTACAAAATACAAAATTAAATTTTAGTAAATATTTTTAATTATAGTTATAATAATAAAAACAATTAATTTTTGAAAGTAATTAAAAGATATTGTAGATTTTTTATTTGTATACGATAAAAGACAAATATTCTTCAGCGATGGAAAGAATTTGTAAAGGTATAATCATAATGGTTAAATATTTTTAAGATATATTTCAGAAGAAATAAGAGCTTTTGAGATTTATAGAAAAGAGCCAAAATATAGAGAAAGAATAGTTAGATATTTTGATTTTATTTTCCAATTTTTTCAACTGTCTTATATTTTTATATTCTTTTTTTTAGTTTTACATATAATTATATAGAAGGTGATCTAAATGGGAAATAGTAAAGTCGATGAATTTAAAATGTTTGTAAAAGCTAATCCTTTCTTGATAGATTATATAAAAAAGGGTAAAAAAAGTTGGCAGGACTTGTATGAAATATATGATATTTATGGTAGTGATGAAGAGTATTGGAATAAGTATTTAGAAGAAACCAAGCAAGATAATGACAAAAATAATGCAGAGAGAAATAATTCCACTTTTACTAATCATGTAGATGAACTAATTAAAATGGCTAAAAATGTAGATGTAGATAAAGTTCAAGAGGGAATTACTTCATTACAAAAAACTTTAGCTTTATTTGGAGATCTGTTTGCTAGTAAAAAGCCTACTAGTACGTATAATCCTCGTCCATTATATAAAAGGTTTGATGATTAATGCTTTATGATATTCAATATAAAATAAATAGTGATATAAATTTAAAAAAATTTTTAAGAGAGAACTCTTATTGGTATAAAGAATTAAATAGAAATCCAGAGAATTTTAAGTATTTTGTAGAGGATATGAAAATAAAATATAAATTAACTCCTGCTGATAAAATTAATAGAACTGTAGAGAGTATAAATATGTTACAAAGCTTTTTAGATATTTTAAATAAGTGATTGTTATAATTTTAGAGACAAATAGAATTAATTTTGGTAAAATATAATAAGAAAAGAGGTTTTGCTATGAACGAGGTTATAGAAAAAACTTATGATTTAATAGATGAATTAGATAATAGTGTAATTATAAAAGAACTACTTTTATATAAAAAAGAAATAACTCATAATAAGGAAATTCAAGAATTGTTATCTCGAGGAAATAATCTAGAAGATGATTATGCTTTAAAAAGTATTAAGGAAAAGTTATATAGTTATAAGGAATATAAGAAATATATGGAAAATTATACTAAGTTAAGATATATAACTATGGATATAAATAATAAAATAAATAGCTTAATTAATAATAAGAGTTGTCATAGGATATAGGTGATATTATGAAGATAATTAGTGGTACTTTGAAAGGAAGAACAATTAAAGGATTTAATATAGAGGGAACAAGGCCAACTATGGATAGAGTGAAAGAGAGTGTCTTTGCTAGTATTCAGAATTATTTACCAAATAGTCAAGTTTTAGATTTATTTGCAGGTACAGGTAATCTTGGAATAGAGGCTATAAGTAATGGGGCTAAATGTTGTTATTTTGTTGATAATAATATAAAATGTATAAAAAACATAAAAAATACTATAAAAGAGTTTCAGATAGAAAATTATTCTAGAGTTCTTAATACTGATTATAAGTCTGCTTTAAATTTATTAAAAAAAGATAATATTAAGTTTGATATTATATTTATAGATCCACCATATGATTATAAAAATATAAGTGATATAGTTTTAATGATTAAGAAAAATAATTTGTTAAATGAAGGTGGAATATTGGTATTAGAGTTTAGATATGATAATTTGGATATAGATAATGAGGAATTTACTTTAAGGAAAGCTAAAAAATATGGAGATAAATATGTCTATATTTATGTAAAGAAATAAATAGCGTTTGTATATAGGACTTTATTCATGGTATACTACTATTAGATAGGAGTAGTTATGAGTGGAAATATAGAAAGTTTAGAAGAACAGTACTTTAAAGTAATAGAGGGTTTAACAGAGGTTGATGATATTAAGAAAGCACTTCCAGAAGATGATTATGTAAATTTTTTCTCTTTGATGGAGGGAATAATTGAAAGAATAGATAATTCTGTTAAGGAACTAGAAAAAGAGATAGCGACAGAACAAGACAAGGAAATGCTATTAGAGTATAAGTTGGAAATAGAATTGTTTGGACTAAAAAAAGAATTATGTCTACAAAAATTAAAGAAAGCTAATAATGATGTTGAAATAGAAAAGCGTTCTTTAGTCAATCCTAAAAAACATATAATCTTTGCAAAAAGAAGTGGAGATGGTACTTATTTAGAAAAGGATTTAAGAAATATGTCTCCAGAATATTATGATAGGGTTAGAGAGACATTAGCTGATTTAGAAAATGGAACTGCAAAAATAAAGGCTTTAACTGGTAATAAAAAGTTAGTGAATATTTTGGAAGTAACTCCATTTAAGGTAAGAGTTATGTTTAAAAATTTAAGTGAAGATACAATATATGTTATTATGGCTAGAGTAAAAAAATCTGATAATAGTGTACTTGATAGACAAGAACCAATAAAACGAGCTCAAAATACAGATAGCGAATACCAAAAATTAAAAGAAGATATAAATAATCCGGAAAAGAGGGAAAAACTGTTAAAGGAACATGGTCAGATTAGGGATGATATTTTTAAATATATGACTCATCATAATAGGAAGGGATAAGTATATGGATGATAATGTAATTAGAAAAAGAAAAATAAGAAATGAAACTGCAAAGAAACTAGAAAAAAAGTTGAAGTTAGAGTATTCTAGAATAATTCTAGATGAAATAAGTCAAGAACCTAAACTTTTTTATGAACTTTTAGATGATTTAGATGTTTTGGAGCAGGATTTATTTGATAGTTTATCAGGAAAGAAAGAGAGAAATATTAGTTTTTATGATCAGGCGTTGGTTAGTGTTAAAGAAAAGAAATTAAAAATGAAAAAAGGCAAATAATGACTAATGAATAATTTATTCTTATATAGATAGTATTGTTGAATAATTACATCAATACTATTTTTAATCTTTAATTAAAAAATGCTTGCCAAATTAATTAAAGTGTGTCATACTATTACTTGTTAGTTTAATTTGATGAAAAAAGTCCTAAATTAAACTAAATAACTTATTAACAAATGGTATTAAAAATATTATGTAAGTGAGGTAGTAGATATGTTAATTGGAAAAAGAATTAAAGAATTGAGATTAGAAAGAAAAATGAGTCAACAAGAATTAGGTGATATGATTGGTGTGACTAAAGTCTCTATTTGTGGATATGAAAACGGAACAAGAACTCCAAGCTTAGAAACATTTTGTATGATGGCAGATATTTTTGAAACAACAACAGATTATTTGTTGGGTAGAGAAGTACCAGTTATAACAGAGGATGGAAGCGAATACTTAGGAGCAGTTTCAAGAGATGATATTGATATTATTGCTGAAATAAAACACTATCCAACATTGTATGCTAAATTAATAAAAGATGTAAAAAGATATGTAAGTTTAATTGTTAAAAAAATGAGATAATGCTAATAATGGCAGTATTTCATTTTTTTTGGAAAAAATTGGCAATATTAATATTTTATTTTTTGTACATATTAATAATGATTGGAGGGAAGAAATGAAAAAAATATTAATATTCTTAAGCATATTATTTTTAATATCAGGTTGTGGTAGTAATAAAACATTAACTTGTAAAGCTAAAAATACAGCTAATGGCATGGATACTAATATTGATTATAAAGCAGAATACAAGGATAAAAATTTAAAGTATGTAACTATTACATATGATTATTTAAAAAATGATAATAATGAAACAACTGGAACTGTAACAACAACAACTCAAACAACCAATGGTACCACAACTACAACTACAACAAACCAGTCAACTACAACTAATGATAAAGATGGTATTAATGCTGATAGTGATGGAATTACTAATAATAAGTCTAATAAAAATACTACATCTGATGATGTTGTAGATGGATTAGTTGGAGATACAATAGATGGTGCAGTAGATGGTGTAACAAATACTATATTAGATTTATCTGGCATTAAAGATAAATATGAGAACCAGATTACAACTTATGATGGAATAGAAGGTTTTTCATATAAAATAGATACTGATAATGATAATGAGTATAAAGTTGTATATAAGATTGATATGGATAAAATAAGTGATTCAGATTTAGCTAGATTTAATATTGACAGAGATGTTGATAAATTTAGAAATAATTATGAAGATTTAGGCTATACATGTAAATAAAAGAAAGCAAAATTTGATGCTTTCTTTTATGGTTGATTAAGGTTAATTGTTTTAGTAGTAGAATTATCTGTTTTTCCTTGATATTTGACAGTGTAAGATATTCTATAACTACCAGGAGTAGTAATAGCATTAATTAATGTTTCTAGTTCTGATATAGATTTAAATGTTTGACTAATACTAGAACCACTTATACTTCCGCTTATTTCACATTTACTTGTTACATCATTACCATTATATTTAACATTAAGACTATCATGGTAGTCTCCAAGACTAAATGATGTCGAACCACCACTAGTAATTTTTAATCCATCATTACTACTATCATCTTCATTAGTAACACTACCACCACTAGCAACAGCTTTAACCGAAACACCATTAGAAGCATTATTTTTAAAGCTTCGATATTCTGCTTTTACAACAATATTTAGATTTCCAGCATTAGGAGATTTGTAAGTATAGGTTTTATCAGTTGTAAAAGCAACTTCGTTACCATTAATGTAGATTCCATATCCAAATCCTCCTAATGTACTATTATTATATGCTTTTCTTTCTGAAACAAAAGTAGCTGTGCTTTTACCAAATACTGATTGTGAAAAATATTTATTTAAATAATCATCTGATATTACTTGAGGAGTATCAGCATCCCAAGTTAATTTAATACCAGAAGATGTATTAGATGCTTTTAAATTTTTTACATCATCTAATTTAGAAAATCTATTAGAAGTTGCAGTAGGTTCAGCACCCTTTATAAAGTATTCACTCTTGACTAAATCTGATGGAGTGTATTCACTAGGCTTTTGAGCAGGCCAAGAGCCATACTCAACTTCAGATTTTACAACAGATGATGGTTGTTTAAATTCTTCTTTAGTAACAGGAATATTTTTCATTATAGCAGACATTAAATTATCTTTATAACTAGATGAAACATTATAATATTGACTTGATACTTCATCATATCCATACCAAAGAGAGATAGAGTATTGAGGTGTATAAGCAACTGACCATAAATCATTAACAGCACTACTTGGCAAGTGATATTTTTGAATAACTTTTTCTGTATAGTTAGAAGTACCAGTTTTTACAGCAACAGTACCAGAATAGCTACCAGTACCACCACTAAATCCATAATGAGCAGCATATTCCAAAATATTAGTAATTAAATAAGCAGTAGAGTCTTTCATAGTTTGTTTTCTTTTTGACTCAAACTTTTCTGTTTTACCATTACTTCTATATGTAATTGATTTAACTGTATAAGGATCAGTGTAGTAACCACCATTAGCAAAAGCAGCATAAGCAGCAGCCATTTGAACTGTATTAACTCCTTCATCTAATCCACCAATAGCATAAGATTCATATGCTACATTATTTTTTAATTTTATTCCAAGATTTTCTACAAATTCAACTATCTTTTTATTTCCAACATCTTTTTGAACTGTTTGTAAGGATTTTACAGCTGGAACATTTCTTGAAACACTAAGGGCATCTCTTAAAGTCATTAATCCTTTATAACCTTTATCCCAGTTTCCAAGTTCGGTACCATCTGAATAAGACCATGATTCATCAGTAAATAGTTGATAAGTAGAGAAGTTATCATATTCAAAACCAGGGCCATATGCAAATATAGGTTTTGCTGTTGAACCAGGTTGTCTATATGCTTGAGTGGCATAGTTAAATGTTCTTTCACCAACTCTATTTCTTCCAGCTCCAATAGCAGTTATAGCACCTGTTTTAACATCTACAACAGTAAGACCTGCTTGAACTTTATCATCTCGCCATTTATAGCCATTACCTGCAAGAACACTATTTATTCCTTCTTGAATTTTAGGATCCATTGTAGTATGAATTTCCATAGATACTAAATAAGGATCATTCTTTGTTTTCTTTTTAACTTCTGATACAACAGTATCAATAAATCCTTGATAATTATTAGAATCACTAGTACCAGATAATAAACTTTTAACATCAATAGCATTAGCAATATCAGCTTCTTTTTGAGTAATATATCCATGTCTAACCATCAATTTAAGTACCGTTTTCATTCTAGCTTGAGCTCTATCTGGATTGTTATATGGATTGTATCCATTAGGAGATTGGAATAATCCAGCAATTAGAGCAGCTTCTGGCAAGCTAAGTTCTGATACACTTTTACCAAAATAGTATTTAGAAGCTTCTTCAACGCCATAAACATTTCCTCCTAATAAGCTATCATTAACATAAAATTCCATTATTTCTTCTTTTGTATACTTCTTTTCCATAAAGAATACAGATAAATATACATCCTTAAATTTTCTGACAATGGTTTGATCAGTAGAGGTTAAGTTATTTTTAACTACCTGCATTGTTAAGGTTGACGCTCCACCAGCACTGCTATTTCCTAACACTTGTCCTACTGATGCTTTTAGAAATCTTGCTCCATCAACACCATTGTGTTGAAAAAATCTAGAATCTTCTGTTGCAATAATAGCATCAATTAACACTTGAGGTAAATCATTATACTTAACCGATTCACGCCTTTCATTTCCTAGTGACGCTATTACTTTATCATTATTATCATAAATTATAGTTTGATCTTGATTAGCAAGAGCATTAGGATCAAATTGTCCAGTAGTAGCAACTATATAGAGTAGAAACCCAAAAACACTAAAAATACCACAGGCACCTAACGCTATAAAGACAGTAAGAACTTTTTTCCAAAGTTTTCTTTTATTTTTAATGTTCTTTTTCTTAGAAGTTGTTCTTCCTCTTCTATTAGGCACACTCTTTCTTTTTTTCTTTTTCATTTTTAATCAACATCCTTTACCATGATTTTATCAATTATACTAATATAATCGAGTCTTGGAATATATTTTAATTCTACTAAAAAACCATTCTTTCTAAAGTAATCTATAGGAATAGATTTTCTATCATTACTCTCTATAAAGTTAAATAATTCCCTCCCTAACAATATATATGTTTCATTTATCTTTGTAAATCTTACAATAAGAAAAGTAATTCCTCCAAAATATATAACTTTCTTCATATGTTCTAGTTGATGTTTATGTATATTAGCAATAGGGAAGCTAGTATTACTTTGAGTTTCTTTAGCATCAAATTCTAAATACTTTCCTTTATATATCCCATTGTAATCTAGAGTAGATGGCTCATTAAAATAAGCTTCTTTAATAACATTTTTAGGATATTCTACTTTTACAACTTTTATGGGAGTAGGTTTTTTATAGATTAAAGCAATATTATGATCTAAATAATATTTATTACTTTGATTGATGTCTCTTTCTAACATCATTCCTCTATTAGCATATGTATTAGTTTTAAAATATTTATAAATCATAATACCACCTTTAGCTAATTATACTATAAATAAATCTATTTTACTACTAAATATATTCATTATTTTCTTTTTATGTCTAGGAAGTGTAAAGTAGTAAATAGAGTGTAAAAGACATAATATATAATATGAAAAAATTACCTAAATTAGTAACCATAATGCTATATATAGTAGGAATTACTTTTATATTATCTTTAATAATAATAAGATATTTTTCTACTAAGTTAGAACCAGCTTTAAAATATTATTTGTCAACTGAAGTAAAGAGAGTATTATCCCTAGTTATAAATGATACAATATCTAATACAACAAATAATATAGATATAAATAATATAATAGTTACTAACAATAATTCAAACACTATAGATATAAATACAAAATATGTAAACCAAATTTTATCTAATATAAATAAAGATATAGAAAAAAATTTAAGATTAATAGAGGCTGGTAAAATAAATAATTTAAAGAAATATTTTTCTAGTTTATCTGATATAGATTATGAAGAATTAAAGGGAGGCGTTATATATTATATATCTTCTGGTAATATCTCTGGAAATATTCTTACTAATAATATAGGACCTAAGATACCAATAAAATTTGCAATGGCAGGTCATGTTACTAGTAAGATAGATAGTAATATACGGGAATATGGTATTAATAATGCCTTATTAGAGATAAATGTAAATGTTTCTGTTAATATGAATGTAAATATTCCCTTTGTAACAAAAGAAGTAAAGGTAGAAACATCTATGCCATTAATTATAAAAGTAGTAGAGGGAGAGATACCAGATTATTATTTAACTAATAGTAAAAATAAATAAGTTTAATTCTTAATTTTTCATCTAAGAATATAGGCTTATTTTTTTATGTTTTTTCTTGACATCCTTAGGACAAAATTATAAAATTATTATAATAGTAGATGTTAAATTACTTTACAAGAAAATATAAGGATAGTGATAATTTATGAAGAATAGTAGAAAAATTAAAAATACTATTAGATTCTTAATAGGTCTAACTTTAGGTATAATAGTATCAGCTATAGGAGTATATGCTGCTACTAAGTATGATGCTAGTGATGTATATTATGATAATTCTAATAGTAGTTTAATGAATATAGATGTTCAAGGAGCAGTAGATGAATTAGCTGATAAATATAAAAGTGTAATGCCAACTAAATGTCCTAATGGTTACCTTTGTTTAGATAAGAAAACATCTTTAGCTTTAGGAGATTATGTAAAGATGACACCTACTAAGTCATCTTATACAACAGATAAATCTAAAACTGGATATGATAGTACACAAACTATTAATCCTAAAGAATTAAATTTATGGAGAGTAATATCTCTAAATAGTGATGGAACAGTAGATATAGTAAGTGAACATGTATCATCAACGACGATATTTTTTCAAGGACAAACAGGATATCAAAATTTAGTCGGATATTTAAATTTACTAGCAAGTCAGTATGAGAATAGTAAATATACAAAAAGCTCAAGGCATTTTGGCTATAATGGCCAGACTGAATATATAACAGATACATCTAAATTTACTAACCCAGCTCCTTGGGAATGTGATACAGGAGATAGTTGTAACCCGGTTGAAAGCCAAGGCGGAGGAGATGAATTATATGCTAAAGATTATAATTTGGTGAGGAGTGTGTTAGATACACCAGTAGCAAGTAAACCAGATGGCACAAATTATTATTATTGGATTGCATCTCGCTATTATCGCTATTATTCCACTACCAACTATGACTGGAAGGGTCGGTGTGTGGACTCGTCGGGTAGCGTTTGCAGCAGCAACCTGTATTTCTATTATAGTTCGAGTTTCAACTCCAGCAGCGATAGCCGCTCTCTTCGCCCAGTACTGACTCTGAAATCTGGGCTCAAGTATTCAGGAGTTGGTACAGAGGATTATCCTATGGAAATACAGGGGAGTTGATGTAAAATGTTATAATTTCTTATTATGTAACTTAGATAGTATATACTTTAATGATTGTTAAATATATTTAATTTTAGATAGTTATTTATCTTCTTATATAAATTATAAAATAAATAGATAGGTAGGTGTTATATATAGTGATAAAAAATAAAAATAATTTAATAGTAGTAATAGGTTTTATTATAGGTATTGTTATATCAGCAACAGGAGTATATGCTGCAACTATAATAGGAAAAGGTTCTGATCTTACATATAGTAATACTTCTAGTGGACTTTCTTCTACTAATATACAAGGTAGTCTTGATGAACTTTATAAATATAAAGAAAATATTGATTGTCCAGAAGGCAAGATATGCTTGAAACAAAAAAATTCTTTGGCTTTAGGAGATTATGTAAAGATGACACCTACTAAGTCATCATATACTATTGACACTTCAAAGACTGGATATTATGTTACTTCTATTAATCCCCAGGAATTAAACTTATGGCGTGTAATATCTCTAAATGATGATGGAACAGTTGATGTTATAAGTGAGCATGTATCATCAACAACAATATATTTTAAAGGACAAACTGGGTATCTTAATTTTGTTGGATATTTAAATGAATTAGCTAAACAATATGAAAATAGTACATATACAAAAGGTTCGAGATATTTTGGATATAATGGACAAACTGAATATATAACTGATACATCAAAATTTACTAATCCAGCACCATGGACTTGTGATACAGGAGGTAGTTGCAATCCAGTTGAAAGCCAAGGTGGAGGAGATGAATTATATACAAAAGATTATAATTTGGTGAAGAGTGTGTTGGGTACAGCAGGAGCAAGCAAACCAGATGGAACGGCATATTATTACTGGGTGGCATCTCGCTATTATGACTATTCTTCCGCTACCGACTATCGCTGGGCTGGGCGGTATGTGGGCTCGGTGGGTGTCGTTTTCTACGGCAGCCTGTATAGCTATAGTGGTTCGAGTTTTAACTCCAACCTCACTGTCGGCTCTCTTCGCCCAATACTGACTCTGAAATCTGGGCTCAAGTATTCAGGCGTTGGTACAGAAGCATATCCTATGGAAATACAGTGAAGTTGATGTGTAGTGGATTATCCCCGAGGCCGCCTAAGGTGGCCTTGGGGATACTGTTGAAAACTAAGAATAAAGCTATTCTTGTCATACCATCTTATCTATAGTAAACACTTATGAAAATCTAACACAAATTAAATATTTTTTGCTATAATTAAATAATCAAGTTAAGAGGTGTTTGAGATGGAGAAGTCAGAGAAATTAAAACAATTATTAGATTATATAGGTATAAATGAAGATAATATGGCTTATTTTATCAACAGTTATGTGGAAAAAGTATCTGTAGATAGAGAAAATAATATATTTATATTTTATGTTAGAGTAAGTGATATTCCTAAAAAGAATGTGTATGATGATGTATTATCTTCATTATCTAGTTCTTTTAGTGCTAAGATAGATTTATATTTCTTATATGATGGTGATAATTATCAAAATATTACTAGTTATTTATATCCTATAATAGATAGCTATATAATGAATAGTATGCGTTATAGTGTATTTAAAGATAGAGAAGTTACTAGTAATAAAAATAAATTAATATTTCCTGTATATAATAAATTAGAAGAGATGAATATATCTAATAAAGAAAAAGATATCTTAAAAACATTAAAGAAGTATGGTTTTAGTAATTTAGAAATGGAAATTAAGTTAGAAAAAAAAGAAGATGAAGATATCTTAAAGAAAATAGAAGCTGATAGGCAAGTTGAAATACCTAAATATGTAGAAAAGAAAAATGTTGTAGCAGAAACACCTAATAAAGATAATAAAAATTATTATAGACCTAAGAAAAGTCATGAAGTAACTAAAATAAAAGATTTAATATATGAAGCAGATAATATTAATGTTGAGGCACAATTATTTGGAATAGATGTATTTGAAACCAAGAGTGGATTTAAAATATTTACTTTGAAAATAACCGATTATAGTGATAGTATGTACTGTAAAATTTTTACTAAAGATGATGAAGAGACTGCTAGATTAAAAAGTACTCTAAAAAAAGGTAACTGGTATTTAATGTATGGAAGAGTTAAAGAAGATAACTATTTAGGTGGAGAGTTAGTCTTTATGACTAGATTTAATGATATAACCCCAATAGATGCTAAACTTGATTGGGTTAGAACTGATAACAGTGAAGAGAAAAGATGTGAACTTCATGCTCATACCATGATGAGCCAAATGGATGGTGTTATAGATGAAGTAAGATTAGTAAAACAAGCTATAAAATGGGGACACAGAGGAATTGCCATAACAGATCATGATGGTTGCCAAGCTTTTCCACATGTATTTAATGAAGTAACAAGCTATAATAAAAAAGTATTAGCTCCATATAAAGATAAAATAAAAGAATTAGAAGCAAAAAAGAAAGATATAGATAAAGATAGTGTTTGCGATATAAAATTAATTGATGATGAGATTTTAAAAACTCGTGAAGAAATGAAAGAAGCTAAAACATTCAGAGCAATGTATGGTACAGAATTAGAAATGAGTAATGATACACTAGATATAGTAATAAATCCTAATGATGATCCAATCTATTCTTCTACTTATGTAATATTTGATACTGAAACAACAGGATTTAATCCAGGATTACATGACACGATGATTGAAATAGGTGCTGTAAAAATGAAAGATGGTGCTTTAATAGAATCATTCGATGAACTAATTAATCCTGGTGTCCTAATCGATAGTGAGATTACTGAATTAACTGGTATTAATAATAATATGGTTAAAGATTGTCCTAATGAAGAAGTTGTTGTTAAAAAATTTAAAGAATGGATAGAAGATTTACCATTAGTAGCACATAATGCTAAATTTGATGTAAATATGTTAAAGATGGCTTACCATAAGTATAACTTAGGTGAACTTAAAAATACTGTTTTAGATACCATGATAATATCTCAAGTTTATAATAAAGATTTAAAAAGACATAGTCTAACAGCTCTTACTAAAAATTATGGTATTACCTTTGAAGAAAGTGATGGTAGTGCAGAACATCATCACCATAGAGCTGATTATGATGCTGAGTTTACAGGATATATTTTCTTTAAAATGTTAAAGCAATTTGATAAAGATAAAACTAAGACTTTTAATGATTTAGCAAAAGTTCCAACAGAACAAGAAATTAATAGATGGAATAGAGAAGTACACGTAAATATGATTGCTAAAACTAGAGTAGGTTTAAAAAATATGTTTAAGATAATTAGTTATGCTGCAACAAAGTATTTAGTAAAGTCTCCTAGAATTCCTAGACATATTATAGAAAGTCATAGAGAAGATCTTTTAATAGGTAGTGGATGCTACAATGGAGAAGTATTTAAAGCTGCCCTAACTCAAAATGAAGATGAATTAAAAGATATAATGGCATTCTATGATTATATAGAAGTTCAGCCTATAAGTAACTATACTCACTTAGTAGCACGTCATGATATAAATAGTATTGAAGAAGTAAAATATGCTTTAGAGAAAATAATTAAATGCGCAAAAGAAGCAGGTAAACTAATTGTTGCAACATCTGATGCTCATACTTTAACTAAAGAAGATAAAATTTATAGAGAAATAATAGTTCATCAAAATGTTCCTGGTAAAGGTCGTCATCCATTAGCTAGATATTTAAATTTAAAAGGATATGAAACAATACCAGACCAATATTTTAGGACAACAGAAGAAATGATGGCAGAATTTAGCTTTCTAGATCCTAAACTTACCCATGAAATTGTTATAGAAAATCCTAATAAAATTTTAGATATGTGTACAGACTATGAAGTTATTATAGATACAGGTGGAATTCCTTTCTCTCCTAAAATAGATAAGTCTATTGAGACTGTAATAGATTTAGTTTATACTAAAGCTAAGAGCTGGTATGGAGAAAATCTTCCCTTTAATATAGAAGAGAGAATAGCTAAAGAACTATATGGTGACAGTGTGTTAGAAAGTATTAAAGCTAAGATGCCAAAAGATGATAATATGCCTGATAGTGAATATAATGCTCAAATATTTAAAAAATTACATGATACTATCTTTAAAGGTGATGATGAGGTAAGAAAAGTAGTTGGAGAAAACCTTCAAAATAGTAGTACAGATAAACTTAGTAAGGAAGAATTAGATAAGGCTGTAAGTAAAAAATTAGGTGGAATAATAGGTGGAGGCTTTGATGTAATATATCTTATTGCCCAAAAATTAGTAAAACACTCAAATGATGAAGGTTTTTTAGTAGGAAGCCGTGGTAGTGTTGGTTCAAGTTTTGTTGCAACTATGATGGGAATAACAGAAGTAAATCCACTACCAGCACATTATCGTTGCCCTAATTGTAAATATAGCATTTTTGAAGATGAAAATGGTAAGTCATTAGGAGCAGATTATTCATCTGGATTTGATTTACCTGATAAAAAATGTCCAAAGTGTTCTAGCACTTTAATAAAAGATGGACAAGATATGCCATTTGCAACATTCTTAGGTTTTAATGCTGATAAAGTACCTGATATTGATCTTAACTTTTCAGATTTAAATCAAGCATCAGCTCATAACTATACTAAAGTATTATTTGGTGAAGATAATGTTTATCGTGCTGGTACTATAGGAACAGTAGCCGAAAAAACAGCCTTTGGTTATGTTAAAGGTTTCTGTGAAGATCATGGAATAAAAATGCGCTCAGCTGAGGTAGAAAGAATTGCAGAGGGATGTACAGGTGTAAAAAGGACAACTGGTCAACATCCAGGAGGAATAGTAGTAATTCCTGGATATATGGATGTTTTTGATTTTACTCCATTTCAATATCCAGCTGATGATCCAACTAGTGCTTGGCGAACAACTCACTTTGATTATCATGCCATAGATCAAGATGTTTTAAAACTAGATATTTTAGGTCATACCGATCCAACTCAATTAAGATTAATTCAAAATTTAAGAGGAGTTAATGTTGTAGATGATGTTCCTCTTGATGATAAAGCAACAATGGGAATATTTTTATCTCCAGAACCTCTTGGAGTTACTAAAGAACAAATCATGAATGAGACAGGAACATTAGGTATTCCAGAATTTGGAACACCATTTACAATAGGAATGTTAATAGATACAAAACCTAAAACTTTTGCAGAATTAATAAAAATATCAGGATTATCTCATGGAACAGATGTATGGCTTGGTAATGCTCAAGAATTAATTCGTAGTGGAACAGTTGAATTTAAAGATGTAATAGGCTGTCGTG
Source organism: uncultured Bacilli bacterium (assembly GCA_934149245.1). GTDB lineage: Bacteria > Bacillota_I > Bacilli_A > RF39 > UBA660 > RUG11198. The sequence goes on from CAKPER010000005.1 coordinate 50,077, forward strand.
ATGATATTATGGTATACCTTATGTACCATGGATTAGAACCATTAAAATCATTTAAGATCATGGAATTTGTTAGAAAAGGTAAAGCCTCAAAAGATCCAGAAACTTGGAAAAAACATGTTGAAACAATGGAAAAAGCTGGAATAGAGAAATGGTTTATTGATAGTTGTGCTAAAATAAAATACATGTTCCCTAAAGCTCATGCTGCGGCATATGTAATAAGTGCCTTTAGAATAGCATATTATAAAGTTCATTATCCAGCAATTTATTATGCCACTTACTTTTCAACAAGATTTTCAGACTTTGATATAGTTTGTATGATAAAAGGATATAGTTCTATCAAGAGTAAAATTGTTGAAATAAATGAAAAAGGATATGATGTTACTAACAAAGAAGCAAGTGTTCTAGAAACATTAAAACTTGCCCTAGAAGCAACAGCTAGAGGAATAAATTTTGGTAATCTTGATATCATGAAGAGTGACGCCAAAGACTTTATTATAGCAGAAGATGGTGTAACTTTAATTCCACCATTTAGAACAATCGATGGACTTGGTGATACAGTAGCCCAAAGTATCTGTGAAGAAGCTAAGAAAAAGCCATTCTTATCTATTGAAGATTTTCAAAAAAGATGTCGTGTATCAACTACTTTAATAGATAAAATGCGTCAAATGGATCTTTTTGGTGATTTGCCAGAATCAAGCCAATTAAGTTTATTTTAATTAGAAAAAGTGATTATATGTTAAGTAAAATATTTGATATAAATAAGTTTAAACCATTAAAATTAAATGATAAGTATTATTTAATAAGGGCTCTAAATATTAGAGATAGTAATGATATAAAAGAAAAAATTACTATCTCTAATAACGAAATAGTAAAAATAAGAACAGATAGAGAAAGATATATAGGACAAGCTAAATATCATGAAAACTCTCATTTAACTTTAGAAGAAGTATGTGATCATATTAAAGAAAATCATAGATTAGATACTAACTGTATATCTTTATCTATTAATCCAAATGTATCAGCTCTTTATGGAAGAAAATTTTATAATGATAAATATGTTCTAATTCAAGTCTCTTATGATGATATAGCAGAAAATAAAGTAATAAATGCGGGTTTATTTATCTTAGAAGAAGTTGAAAAAATAATTAATAATATGATAAAAGCTAAATATTTTTCTAAAGTTACTTTGCAATATTTAACTAAAATAGATAAAATGTCTCATAAGCAAGAATTAGATGAATTTATGTTTAAGATAAAAAAAGAAGCAAATTTTTATCTATGCACAAGTAATAGCTCTATAAAATATTTAGATATGACTGATGAACAGATATTAGCTAAGAATAAAGTAATAGCAAAATTATCTATAATAGATAAAAAGATAATTAGTAATATGTCTAACATAGAATTAATTAATACAATAAATTTAGCTTTTTCATCACTAGAGTTTATCCACTATAAAGAAATATCTAAAGAAAAGATAACTACTTTATCTAGTAGCATGATAGATATTCTCTCTATACTTTGGCAACTACCACCTGATACTCCTAATTTAGATGATGTAAAAGTAATTGTTTTAAAGTATATATTATCGAAAAAAGCAATAGATATTAATTTTAAGTATGAAGATTATAATGATTATTTTAATGAAGAAGACTTTAATAAAAAAGTATTCTATTTAGTTAAGTCAAAATTAAGAACAATAAATGCTACTAACTATTTAAAATTAATAGCTGGTAATAATTATCAAAATCTTTATCAGTTATTAGAAAATAAAACTTATGGTATAGAGCCAGTTATATTTTCTGATGTAGATAATAAAAAAATTAAAGTTAATAATTATGTATACATGAATTTCCCTTTATCTGATAAATACATTTTTGATGTATTAGATAAAATGGATAGAAAAGAATTAGAAAAAATTATTTTAAATCCTAAAACTATAAAGAAGTTAAAACTACGTAATAAATAAAAAAATATTATGATATGAGGAGGTAATAGAATGAATAGACCTATATTAATTCAAGTTGCTATGGAAGTAGAATGTCAAAAAATATTAGAAAGTATTAGTAATATAGAAGAACATAATTTAAATAATTATAAAGTATATACAGGGTTATTTAATTCTTATGAGATAGTAATATTATTATCTAGAGTAGGACTTATTAATACTTCATCATCACTAACTATGGCAATAGATAAGTATCATCCTAAGCTGGTAATAAATATTGGAATATCTGGATCAACATCTCCAAATATTCATATTAAGGATATAGTTGTAGGAACTTCTATTTTAAATATTAATTCATATAGAACACCTTTTTTAGAAAAAGGGTCAGGAACAAATCCTAATAATTGGGAATTATTAACTTTCTTAAGTGGAGAAGAAGATAGAATACTAGAAGAAAAAGCTGATAAGTCGCTTTTAAAATTAACGGAAAAATTATCTAATTGTTCTAAGATATTTTATGGAAAAATAGGAAGTGGTGATTGCTGGAATAGGGAAATAGATCGTATTACATACCTTACAGATAAATATAATATTTTATGTGAAGATATGGAATCAATTGCTACTTATACCATAGCAAATAATATGAATATACCAGTAATTTCATTAAAATGCATATCTGATAATATTTTAACAGGTGAAGAATATAATCGCAATGTTAGTATTGATTTTCAGCAAAATATTTTGGAATATATAAGTATTTTAATAGATAATATTGATAAAATATAGTAGTCAAAATATAAGTATCTAAAAATGATATTTGTATTTTGATTTTTTTGTTGACAAACTTGTTAACAAATCATATAATATTTATATATGAACAAACATTCATATAGTTTATAGAAAGGAATAAGTATGGAATTATTAAATGAAAATCAAATAATAGAATTATCAGAACTATTTAAAATATTTGGTGACTCAACCAGGGTAAAAATTATCAATGTTTTATTAAATCAAACACTATGTGTAAATGAAATATCTGATGCTATAAATTTAAGCCAATCAGCAGTCTCACATCAACTTAGAATTTTAAAACAATCAAAACTAGTTAAGTATAAAAGACTAGGAAATCAAACATATTATCAATTAGCTGATGAACATGTAGAAAAAATTTTTAGAATAGGATGTGAACATATAAATGAAATATAAATATAAATTTAATGAATTAGATTGTGCAAACTGTGCTAATGCTATAGAACAGAAGCTTAATAGTGATAAAAATATAAAAACAGCATCAGTAAACTTTTCTAAATTATCTCTAATAGTAGAGACTGATTTAGATAAAGATGTAAAAAAATATGTAAATAACATAATTGCCTCAGTAGAACCAGATAGTTTTGTAATAGATATAGGAGAAGAAAGTGACACTAAAAAGAAAGTAAAAAACGATATTTTGAGATTAGTAACAGCGATAATTATAGCAGTAGTAGGAATGATAATTGGAGATTCTTTACTATCAAAAATATTAATAATTATAAGTTATATTCTACTTTTAGAAAAAACTACTATAACAGCAGTAAAACTTCTAGTAAGATCAAGAACAATAAATGAAAATTTATTGGTAACAATATCTTGTATAGGAGCATATTTAACTAATAATATTCATGAAGGACTTATGGTTGTAATACTATATGAAATTGGTAAAATATTAGAAGAAATAGCTGTTAATAATTCTAGAAGATCAATTTCTAATTTAATGGATATAAAACCAGAATATGCTAATTTAAAAAAAGGTGATGAGATAAAAAAAGTTAATCCAGAACAAGTAAAGATAGATGATATAATTGTAATAAAGCAAGGAGAAAAAGTTCCTTTAGATGGTATTATTGTAAAGGGAAGTGCCAAGTTAAATACCAGTGCTTTAACAGGAGAAAGTAAACTAAGCAGTGTAAAGGCTGGCGATGAAGTACTGTCAGGAACTGTAAATATGAATGGACTTTTTGAATTAAAAGTAACTAGTACATATACTAATAGTACTGTCTCAAGAATTTTAGAATTAGTAGAAACAGCAACAGATAGAAAAGCCAAAACAGAAACATTTGTTGCTCGTATGGCAAAAATTTATACACCAATAGTAATTATACTTGCAATTTTAACAGCAATAATATTACCATTATTCTTTAAAGTTCCAAGTAATGTTGCAATTTATAGAGCTTTGGTATTTTTAGTAGTATCATGTCCATGTGCTATAGCAATATCAGTACCATTAAGTTATTTTACAGGAATAGGTGCAGCATCTCGTTTGGGAATTCTTATAAAGGGAAGTGATTATTTAGATTCATTATGTGCTGTTAATAAAATAGTATTTGATAAAACAGGAACAATTACAACAGGAACTTTCTCTGATTATAATCTAAAAATATTAGATGATAATTACAAGGAAGATGAGATAAAACAAATATATGCTAAGGGTGAAAAATTATCTAATCATCCAATAGCAATGTCTATAGTAAATTTATTTAATAAAAATATTAAAACTAATGATGTAAAAAATTATAAAGAAATATCTGGAAAAGGAGTAGAATTTGTATTAGATGAAGATAAAATAAAGATAGGTTCTAGTGAATTTTGTAAAGCTTCTAAAAAAGATGGTTATATTTATTTAAATATAAATGATAATAATGTTGCTAAATTAGAATTATTAGATGGCGTGAAAAAAGGAACTAAAAAGACTATAGCAACACTAAAAAGCATGAGTATCACCCCAAAAATGTTTACTGGAGATTCAGAATCCATTGCCAAAAAGATAGCTAAGTCAGTTGGAATAGATGATGTATCTTATGAAATGTTACCAGAGGATAAATATAAGTTACTAGAAAATGTTATAAAAGATAATTCTGGAAAGACAGCTTTTGTAGGTGATGGAATAAATGATGCTCCATCATTAGCTCTTGCTGATATCGGAATATCTATGGGTGGAGTAGGTAGTGCTTCAGCAATAGAGGCATCAGATATTGTTATAATGACTGATGATTTGGCTAAAATACCTGTTGGTATTAAAATTGCTAAGAAAACAAATCATGTAATTAAACAAAATTTACTTTTTGCAATTGGCGTAAAAGTTTTAGTTTTAACTTTAAGTACTGTAGGATTAGCTTCTATGTGGCAAGCAGTTTTTGCTGATACAGGAGTAACTTTAATAACAATATTAAATACTACCAGAATATTAAAAAGAGAAAAGTCAAAAAAGTAATATAGTTAATTTAGAGGATAAAATAGTATGTTTTATACTTGTTTATTTATCCTTTTTTTGTTACTATTATACTAATCAAAATTATTTATGAATATATTTATGTTTTATATCATGAGTGTGTATATTAAACTATAAGTTTAGTTATGTATTGTATAAGTTTGTTTTAGCGAGGTGTTATATGAATGAAAATATAAATTACTATGAACTATTAGGTGTTAGTAAAAATGCTACTAAAGATGAAATAAAAAAAGCTTATAGAATTCAGGCAAAAAAATGGCATCCTGATCTTAATAAAGATAAACAAGCCTTAGAAATATCTAAAAAAATAAATGAAGCTAAAGTAGTACTTTTAGATGATTTAAAAAGAAAAGATTATGATGATTACTTAAATAATCTAGCCAATAAAAAATATCAGAAAATGCAAGATGATAACATTAAAAATACTAATTCTAAATCAACTTATAGTTCTAGTTATAGTGAAGAATACAGTAGTGAAAAAACATATACTAAATGGGAATACTTTCAAATATATTTAAAATACTATCAAGTATCAAAAAAAAGAAAAGCTTTAGCTATTATTTTAGTTATATTAGAAACTATATTGTGTAGCAGTTTAGGAATAATTAATTATTTGTTAGCTCTAATTATAAATGTATCTTACAGTGCAGTAGCATATTTATCTCAATTAATAATCGGATTATATACATTTTTCTTAATCTTTGCCTTTTTTTCTAATATATCTTATGCTCCTAGTACTATAGGTGATTATATTGAGATAGCTTTAATTTATTTGGGATTAATTCTTCTAACTATTATTCCCGTATATATCTTAAAATTCTTAATTTATAAAATGCCTACTATTATATCAGATTTAAATATGTATTTATTTAAAAAAGCCATAGGCTATGATAACTAAAAATATTGTTATCTAGTCTTGGCTTTATTTGTATCATAAACCTCAAAATTCCATTTTTTTATTTCTTTTGTATCTTCATCGAAACTATTTATTTTAATATCTTCACCATTATCAAGTAATTTTAAATATGCTAGTACATGCTCAAAATATTTACTATCACCAGCTGTTATCTCATTACGATTATCTTTCCAATCTCCACCCATTCTAAGAAGCTTTTGCATATTACCAACACCCATATTATATCTTTGTAAGCTATAAGGTAAGATATCTGATGCGTTTATCAATTTATCATCATAGCCATATCTAACTGTTTTGTTAATATTCTCTTGCAGAATCATAGTACCTGCTTTTATATTTCCTTCTAAGCTTTCTATAACATCATTAGTAATTATTAAACTATCAAATTCATTTTTTTCATAGTTATAAGCTTTAACTTTTTTATTAAGCCATACTGACCATTCTATTTGCATAATACCAATATCAGGATTATCATAATCAATATCATGAATACCAGAACTCTCATTAGTAGCAAGAGCTATTAATAAATTACTATCAATACCAAACTCATGACCATATTTATTAAAAATATCTTTATATCTTAAAGTATTTTCAATATCGTTATTAGAGATTTTTTTATCACTATCACTATAATAATCAAACTCTAAATAATTGCTGTTAGTATCATTTTCTACCTCTTCCTTATAATCATACATATCTCCATCATCATAAGTAATTACATCAACATCATCACTATTCTTTACTTCTTCATAACTAATATCAGTAGGTTCTCTTTTTTTATTTTCATTATTATTAGATAATTTAACTCCACCAACTCCAATAATAGCACCCATAACAACAGCTATAGCAACTTTTTGGGGAACAATTACTTTAGATTTCTTTCTATTAACTTTCTTTCCAGTAAGTTTTTTCTTTTTGTTAGTAGCAAGTTTTTCTATGTCTTTATCGTTAAATTTTTTAGTAGTAGCGTTTTTATTAGTATTTTTCTTTAACATTTTATCACGTCTAATTTCATACAAAGATATAATAATATCAACTCTATTATTAAAGGTAGCATTTCCATATCTAGGCCAATATCCTAATTTGTTTTTTTCAATAACATCTTTTAATATTTCTAATTCTTTTCCTTTAGCAAGTTTTCGAACTATCTTATTATTTCTATAAACTAGTGCTTCTTTACTAGAAGAATTAACTTTTATATAATAATTACTCATTATTATTTTGACCTCTTTTTATAATTTCTTCATCCACTATATCGAAATCCTCTTCTAAAGTAATAGGGTATATATACCAGTTATTTTCTCTAACTTCATAAAAAGATGCTATAATATCCTCTGTATTTAAATCAAAATAAACAACAAAGTTTTTATTATTTCTTTCAAAAGTAAATAGAATTTCACATTCTATAACTTGTCCAAGTTCATCATATAATTTCATTTAAATCCCTCACATTCTATATAAATTTATCATAAAAAGAAAGCTAAAGCAACTATTAGTAGGGTAAATATTTTTCTTACTTTAAATTTATAATTAGTAGCTTATAGCTTCATCTATCTTTTTTTGTTCTTTTTGTTAATTTAATATTTGGCTGGATATAAATTTTTTTTAGAATTATCTATTTTTATAACATAAAAATAAACTTCACAACTTAGTATGAAGTTTAATTTAATTTATCTACTAGCTTTTTTCTTTTTAGTTAATTTTTCTTTATAATCGCCTCTTATATTTTTTAGAATTTTATCTAATTCTTGTGTTGTTACCTTTCCGTTATTTCTTCCTATTTCATCTAATTCATCTTCTGTTAAATAGGAAGCTAAAGGCTCTCCTTTATCGAAATGAGCATATTCTGGAAACGGAGCTGTATCTTCTTTTTTATCAAACCAAGCTGAAAATTCATTATTATATTCTTGATAAATTGGACTAGAAAATGTGTACAATATAAAGAGATTAGATTTATTGTTAAAAGTTAATTCTGTTACAATTAAATCATAAAGATTAAAAGTTTCGGAATTTTCTAATTCTTCTTTTTGTTTAGATAATTCTTCTATTTCTTGTTCTAACTTTGAACGTTTAGTAGTATATTCTTTTAAATATTTATTAATAACTTTTTCATTATTAATGTTATTATTTTTAGAATTACTATTTTTAGAGCTTGATCTTCCTAGTGTATATCCAACTCCACCAGCAATAAGGGTTAAACTTAATCCACCAGCTATTATTTTGTTCATAAGTTTTTTATTAAATTTTATATTATTAATTTTCATATTTTCCATAAAATATTTCCTCCTTCTTACGGCTGGATATTATATCATCAATTATAATAGAAGTCAAATTTTAGTTAACAAGTTAAGGTATTAATTTAAACAACTTATTAATACTTATTTTGGAGGATATATTTCATTTTTAACACATATTAACATTAAGAATAAAATATAATGGTGATAATATGAGTATATTAAATTTAGACAGATATTTAATGGATACAACTTATAAAATAATAATAAAAGATAATACCATAAATATCCTAAATTATGAAGAAATAAAAGATTTCTCTTCAAATAAAATAGTAGTAAAGACTAAAAAAAATATCACAACAATAATAGGAAAAGATTTAGTAGTATCTAAAATGCAAGATAATGAAGTATTAATAACAGGATTAATCAAAACTATTGAGTTATAACATCTTCTAAAAAACATAAAATTTTATAGGTGATACTAATGAGAAATAGATATCTAGAAAAATTTGATAGTATCATAAAAATAAAAATAGAAGGAAAAAATATTAATAATTATATAAAGAGACTAATAAAAAATAAAATAAATATTATAAGATTAATACCAATCTCTTATAAAGAAGTACATTTAATAGTTAAATATAGTGAATATAAAAAGATAAGTAAATATAAATCTATATATAAAATATCAATAATTAATAATTATGGTACATTAAGAATAAAAAATACTATAAAAAAGAATACTATTCTCTTAGTAACATTTTTTATATCTATTATGATTATGATTGGTTTATCTAATTTAATATTTACGATAGATATTATTCATGAAGATAATAGTGTTAGAACTCTAATTCGTGATGAATTAGCAAGAAATGGTATTAGAAAGTTTACCTTTAAGAAAAAATATAATGAGTTAGAGAGAATAGAAAATAAGATTTTATTAGATAATAAGGATAGATTAGAGTGGATAGAAATTATAGAAACAGGTACTAAATATACAGTTAGAGTAGAAGAAAGATTATTAACAAAAGAAAATAAAAGTTTTAAGTATCAAGATATAGTGGCTAAAAAAGATGCTATTATAACTAAGATAAATGCTTCTAGTGGTGAGAAGGTAAAAGAAGTAAATGATTATGTAACTAAGGGGATGCCTATAATATCAGGAAGTATTACTATGCCGGATAATACTACAAGACTAACAAAAGCAGTTGGTAGTGTATATGGAGAAGTATGGTATCAAGTAACACTAGATTATCCATTTGTTTATAAAGAAGAAAAAATAACTGGTAAAACAAAGAATATTTATGTCTTAAATTTTTTAAATAAGAGAATTTCCTTCTTTGATTTTGCAAAATATAAATCATTTAAATCTAAGAATAAAATAATTTTTAAATCAACTTTAGCTAATATTAATTTTTCTAAAGAACATCAGTATGAATTAATAGTAAAAGATGAAGTATATCCTGAAGATATTGCTACTAATAAAGCGATAGATTATTTAAAACAAAAATTATTAAAAGATAATAAAGAGGTGAAAAAAATTAAGAAAGTAACAGTATTATCTTCTAGCGTAGATGATTCTATGATACATCTTAATTTGTTTGTAACAGCAATCGAAAATATTGGGAAAGTTAGTATAATACAAGAAAATCCAGAAGATATTAATTCTAGTGAATCTCAAAATAGTAATACTACTAAAAATCAGTAATTCCTCTTAGGCTAAATTAAGAAAAAGTCCTTGTTTTGTGGCTTTTTTTATGATAAACTTGGTATAAGGTGATGAGAGATGGAAGACATAATAAAAAAAATATACAATTATTCACTAGAAGAAATAATGGGAGAACGTTTTGGAAAATATTCCAAATATATAATTCAAGATAGGGCCATTCCTGATGTAAGAGATGGTCTTAAACCTGTACAAAGAAGAATTCTCTATTCTATGTATAAAGAAAAGAATACTTATGATAAAGCTTATAAGAAAAGTGCTAGAGCTGTTGGAGATGTAATGGGAAAATACCATCCACATGGAGACTCTTCTATCTATGATGCTATAGTAAGAATGAGCCAAGATTGGAAAATGAGGGAACCTTTTGTAGATATGCAAGGTAATAACGGTTCTATAGATGGAGACTCAGCAGCTGCAAGTCGTTATACAGAAGCAAGACTTTCTAAAATTGCTGGGGCAATGCTAAAAGATATTGAAAAAGATACCGTAGCAATGTCACCAAATTATGATGACACATTGCTAGAACCAACTGTCTTGCCAGCTAAATTTCCTAATCTTTTAGTAAATGGTACAACAGGAATATCAGCAGGTTATGCAACTAATATTCCACCACATAACTTAAGTGAAGTAATAGATGCAACTATTTATAGAATAAGTAATCCAAATTCTAGATTAGATACAATTATGAACTATATAAAAGGACCAGATTTTCCAACTGGTGCTATTATTGAGGGAATAGATGGTATAAGAAGTGCTTATGAAACAGGTAAAGGTCGTATTATTATAAAATCTAAGACTAGAATAGAAAAAAATAAAATTATAATAACGGAAATTCCTTATGAAGTAAATAAATCTCAATTAGTAAGAAAAATGGATGAAATAAGAATAGACAAGAAAATAGATGGAATTGCTGAGGTAAGAGATGAGTCTGATAAAGATGGTTTACAAATAACAGTAGACTTAAAAAAGGGAGCAAATGCCGAAAATATTTTAAATTATTTTTATAAAAATACAGAGTTACAAATATCATATAATTTTAATGATGTAGTTATAATTAATAGAAGACCAGTCTTAGCCAGTTTACTTACAATATTAGATGCTTATATTGCTCATCAAAGAGAAGTAATAAGAAAAAGAAGTGAATTTGATTTAGCTCATGCTAAAGCTAGATTTCATATTGTTGAAGGATTAATAAAAGCCATATCTATATTAGATGAAGTTATAAAAACAATAAGAGAAAGTAAAGATAGAATGGATTCTATTAAAAATCTTATTAAAAACTTTAAATTCACAGATGAACAAGCAACAGCAATAGTAGATATGAGATTATATAGATTATCTAATACTGATATAAAAGCTTTAGAAGAAGAACAAAAGAAATTAGTAGAACTTATGAATGAGTTAGAAAATATTTTAGCTGATAAAGAAAAGTTAGATAAAGTAATAATAACAGAATTAAAAGATATTAAAAAGGAATATGGTAGTCCAAGAAAATCAGAGATAAGAGATGAAATAACAGAAATAAAAATAGATACAACTAGTATGATTCCAAAAGAAGATGTAATAGTTGTTGTAACTAATGAAGGATATATCAAAAGAACTTCTCTTCGTAGCTATGCAGCATCTAATCCTGACGATATAACTTTAAAAGAAAATGACTATATTATAGGTACTTATAATATGAATACTCTAGATGTATTATTAGTATTTACAAATTTAGGTAATTATTTATATATACCAGTGTATGAAATTCCTGACTTAAAGTGGAAAGATTTAGGAAAACATATGAGTAATATAATAAATGTTGATCCAGAAGAGTATGTTGTTAACGCAATGCCTGTATATGACTGGAACGCCAATCTATACATTACAACATTTACTAAAAATGGTATGATAAAAAGAACAAAATTATCAGAATTTAAAGTACAACGTTATTCAAAATCTATAAATATGATGAAATTAAAAGATAAAGATAGAGTAATAAATGCTACATATAGCATAGATACTAATGTTTTAATTGTAACTAAAAAAGGATATGGTTTATGGTATAACATAAATGAAGTAAATCCTGTTGGGTTAAAGGCAGCAGGTGTTAAAGCTATTAACTTAAGAGAAGATGAAGTAGTAAGTGGGCTCTTATTCAATAAAGATACTAGTGAATTTATTACAATTTTAACAGATAAAGGTAATGCTAAAAGAATGAGATTTACAGATATAGATATGGGTTCACGAGGAAATCGTGGTCTAATGTTTATGCGAGAAATTAAATCAAATCCATCTAAAGTAGTAAAAGTATTTGTAACTGATGTTAAAAATACAATTATGGTAATAACAAGTACTACTAAAAAAGAAATGAAATTAACAGAAATTCCAATAATGGATCGTTATAGTAATGGATCTAATATTATAAAAGGAAAGATAAAAGATAGTTATTTAGAAGAAGAAATAATTAGTAAAGATGATTTTAAAGATTTAGAGTATATAGAAGATAAAAAACCAACGCAACAAAAATTAAATTTTGATAATTTATATAAAGAATCTTTAAAACAAGTTGATGATAAGATGGTTATTATAAATAACTTTTTAGATGATGTAGAAGATGATAAAGAAATAGATAAATAACACTAAATCTATTTCTTTCTTAATATATAAAGGAGCGAATATTATGAAAAATAATAAAATATATGTAAAAGATATAATTGATAAGTGTGGAGGACGTCTATTAGTAGGAGATGATAATCTAGAATTAGAAAGCTTTTCAAAAGATACAAGAACTATTAAAGAAAAAGATGTATATTTAGGTATTAAAGGTGAAGTATTTGATGGAAATAAATTTTATGAAGATGCCTTTTCTAAGAAAGCTAGTTGTTGTATATTAGATAATGTTGATAATATAGATTTAACAAAATATAAAAATAAAACTATAGTAGCAGTAGATGATACTATTAAATGTATTCAAGAACTTGCTAAATATAAAAGAAGTTTATACAATGTACCAGTAATAGCAATTACAGGATCAGTAGGAAAAACAAGTACCAAAGATATAGTATATCAAGTAGTTTCTAGCAAATATAAAACTCTAAAAACAGAAGGAAATGAAAATAATCATATAGGATTACCACTTACTATATTAAAATTAAAAGATCATGAAGCTCTAATAGTTGAAATGGGAATGAACCATTTTAAAGAAATTTCTTTATTAACTAATATTGCTAAGCCAAATATAGCCATAATAACTAATATTGGAACTGCTCATATAGGAAATTTAGGTTCAAGAGAAAATATTTTAAAAGCTAAACTAGAAATAACAGAGTCTTTAACTAAAGATAATACTTTAATAATAAATAATGACAATGATTTGTTACATAAAGAATTACCAAACTTAGAAAAAAAATATAATCTAGTAACAGTAGGTATAGATAATCCAAGTGATTATACAGCAACAAATATAGAAGATAATGTCTTTTCTAGTAATTTTGCTATTGGAAATAATAATATAACTGTAAATGTAGGAAGTAGAGCTTTTATCTATAATTCTCTAGTAGCGTATGCTGTTGGTTCTCTCTTAAAAATTACTCCCAAAGAGATACAATCTGCTATTTATAACTTTAAATTAACTAAACATCGACTAGAACGTATAGAACTTTCAAATAATATAACTCTAATAGATGATACTTATAATGCTAATAAAGATTCTATGATTAATGCTTTATCTATTTTAAGTAAAGTTAAAAATAAAAGAAGAGTTGCTATATTAGGAGATATATTAGAATTAGGTAATTATTCAAAAGAAATTCATAAAGAAATAGGTAATACTATAACAAAAGATACATTAGATATTTTAATAACAGTAGGAAATGATTCTAATTACATCAAGAATATGGCTATAAAAAATGGACTTTCTAAAAATAGTATATATTCTTATAACGATTATCATGAGGCTTCGCTACATATTAATAATATTATTAAAGAAAATGATATAATTTTATTAAAAGCTTCGCATGGTATACATTTAGAAAAAATAGTAGATTTTCTGTTAAAAAAGTAATATAAATTAAATTATTCTTTTAAAAAAATTCAAAGTTTGATAAAATATAGATAGAGAATGGAGTTGATTAGTTATGAAAAAAATTCCCTATGGTATATGCAATTATCGAAAGCTACAAGAAGAAGGATATGTATATGTAGATAAAACAATGTATTTAGAAAAATTAGAAGATGTTGGTAGTACTTTAGTTTATTTAAGACCAGGTAGATTTGGTAAAACACTATTTACCAGTATGATGTATTACTATTATGATATAAATAGTAAAGATTTATTTGAAAGACTATTCAAAGATACTTACGTCTATAAAAACCCAACAAGATTGAAAAATAATTACTATATATTAAAGTTAGATTTTTCTGGAATGTCGATGAACGAAGAAATGAGTTCGGAAGATATTGAAAATGAATTTAAAAATAAAGTTATTAGTGGAATTAATAATTTTAATAAATCATATAGTACTTCTATTAAAGTAAACATAAATAATACGCCTAATGGTATTTTAATTGAATTTTTAAGTGAATTTAATAATTTAAATTTTGATAATAAACTTTATATTTTAATAGATGAATATGATAATTTTACTAATTCAATTTTAGAAGGTAATGGTGATAGATTTAAAAATATAGTAGGTAATAATGGCTTTATAAAAGCCTTTTATGCAAGT
>CAKPER010000006.1 GCA_934149245.1 uncultured Bacilli bacterium
TGGAAAGATCCTGCAAACTACGATATTTGTCTTAATAGTGATGAAGTTGGTATAGAAAAATCAGTTGATATTATTTGTAAAATGGCATCAGAAAAATGATAAAAATTAGTAATTTATAAAAATTAAATTCTGTTTAATATTTAGTCGCTAAAAACAAAAAATATTAAAAAAGCAAAAATGATAGGTTTATAAATAATAATTCTACAAATAAAGTAAGTAATTTATTTGTTAATGAATAAATCGTAATATTTTTAAATTTAGATATTTTTAAAAGATATGGGAAACCACTCTTGACTTTATTAATAATTAGTATAAAATATAAAATAGATTAAGTATTTGGAAGGAGTAATAGTATGTCAGGACATAGTAAATGGTCAACAATAAAGAGAAAAAAAGGAGCAATAGATGCTGAACGTGGTAAAGTTTTTGCAAAGCTTGCTAAAGAAATTTATGTGGCAGCTAAAGGTGGGGATCCAGATCCTGCAAATAATGCAGCTCTTCGTATGGTTATTGAAAAAGCAAAAGCTGAAAATATGCCTAAATCTAATATAGAAAATGCTATAAATAAAGCTAAGAGTAAAGCAAGTGGTGATAATTTTGAGGCTATAAGATATGAGGGGTATGGCCCAGGAGGAATAGCAATTATGATAGATTGTTTAACAGATAATAAAAATAGAACAGCTTCTTTTGTTAGAAGTACATTATCTAAAAGAGGAGGAAACCTTGGAACGGCAGGCTCAGTTGCATATCTATTTAAAAGAAAGGGAGTACTTGTTTTAGAAAATAGCTATGATGAGGATGAAATTATGAATAAAGTATTAGAATTAGATATAGATGATTTTAGAAGTG
Organism: uncultured Bacilli bacterium; assembly: GCA_934149245.1. GTDB lineage: Bacteria > Bacillota_I > Bacilli_A > RF39 > UBA660 > RUG11198. The sequence goes on from CAKPER010000006.1 coordinate 850, forward strand.
AAGATGATAGTTATATAATAGAAACTACTCCAGATAATTTTCTAGCAATAAAGGATGAATTAGAACAGAATGGTTATGATAAATTTATAACAAGTGAGGTAACATATGTTGCTGATAATTATATATCATTAGATGAAGAGACTTGTAGAAAAGCTATGAATTTAATAGAAGAATTAGAAGATTTAGACGATGTTAATGCAGTATATCATAATTTAGAGGTAGATATAAATGAATAAGGTTCTTAATTAGGAATCTTTTTTTGTTGTTGACTTATTATTATAAAAAATACTACAGTAGAATGAATTGTGCTAATAGTGGTGGTGTTAATAATTAATTTTACTAGTTTGTAATAATTATTTTATGATATGGTAAAAATTAGAATAAAATAATAATATTAATTATTTTTACATAAATTTATCAAAATAAAAAATAATAATAATGGTGAATTTATGGGAACAGTATTAAGAATAAGTATAAGAACAATTTCAGTTTTAATTATTTTGTTTACAATAGCTAAGATAATGGGAAAAAAGCAGATAAGTCAGATGAATTTATATGATTATATAATTGGGATAACGATGGGGAGTATTGCTGCTGATATTTCTCTTGATATAGAAAAAAATATAGTAGCAGGTGTAACATCTTTAGTAATATATGGTTTATTTTCTATTTTAGTGACTTTTTTAACACTTAAAAGTATTACTTTAAGAAAGATAATAAATGGAATACCTACATTATTAATAGATGAGGGGAAAATTATTTATAATAATTTGAGAAGAGAAGGAATAGATATAAATGATTTAGAAGAGTTAGCTAGGCAGAAAGGGTATTTTAATTTAGAAAAAATTAATTATGCTATATTAGAATCAAGTGGTAAGATAAGTTTTTTAGCTAAGAATGATATAGCAAAAGAGAAAATAGATAGTTATTTACAGATAAATATTATAATAGATGGAACTATAATAGAGGAAAACCTTAAGATAATGAAAAAGGATAATTTATGGGTAGAAAATATTATAAAGAAAAATGGATATAATGGTGTTTGGGAAATATTATTATTAACTTTAGATAAAGCTGGTAATATAACAATATTTCCTAAGGATAAGAGCTATACTAATAACTTATTTATTTAGATAATCATATCTAATTAGTTGCGTATAGTTTTTTATTTTGATATAATAAAGATGAAATTTATTAGAAGATAGAGGGATAAGATGAAATTAGATAATTTTTACTTAGCTCCGTATAATGGCGGTAATATGGAGCATAGAAATATTTTGTTAAAGTTATGGAATGATAAGGCTGGTAAGGAATATTTGGGAGATTTGGAGTATCATATTAAGAGAATTAGAGAAAGAAAAAAAGACGACTCTAGAAATGAATTTTATATAGCATATTATGGTGATCAACAAAATAACTATAGGCCAGTTGGATTTATAGCCCTTACTACTATGAATAATGATTTCGAGATAACTAGTGGGATTATTCCTGAATTTAGGCATCAACATATGGCAGCTTTATTATTAGAAGATTTTACAGAAAAGATATTTGAGAGTTATTCAGATATAGATGAGTTGACTTTAAGGATAAAGGATTCTAATGTTCCTAGTAAGAAAACTGCACAATTGGTAGGATATGTTAAAAGGGATAGAGAAAAATATACTTTAAGAAGATAATCTTAAGAGAAGGTAGATATAATGAAAATAAATATCAAAGATATAGATAAAAAATATGTTATCTTATTGATGGGGGCACTAGCATTATTTGGAGTAACTTATGCTCTTACAAATATAGCACCATTATTTCAAGGAACAACGGCAAAAATAAATATAGATGCTCAAGCATTTGGAAATCCAAGCTTTGATTCATCTAATACTAAGTTAGTACCAATATTAGATAAAAATTTGGATGATAGCATTAATAATATTATAAAAATAGATTTTAGTGTTGCGGGAGATAAGGGGAATACGCAAGAAAAGGAAGTTATTTATGATATTGCTCTTGTTGATTTGAAGATTGATTGTGAGTTACTTAGTCCTTATTTGAAGTGGCGTCTTGTAAAAAATGGTGAGGAAATATCTGAAGGCTCATTTGATTATCAATTTGATACTATAACTAATGGTAGGTTAGTGCTTACTAATTATCAGGAAAATTTACCTGAATATAATGAAGAGAAGAATGGGTATGATAACTATACTTTTTATATGTGGATAAGTGATTCTTGTCAAGATGATTTAGCTGTTTGCAATAAAAAAGAGATAATAGATCAAACTAATTTATTAAATAGGAAAATTAGTGGAAAAATAGAGGTGGAACTTAATACAGGAAGTAAACAAAGATTAATAAGATCTCCAAGGACTACATTAGATGAGACAACATGTATAAAAGCTTAAGAGATGATATAATCTTTGCTCAATTGCAAAAGTAAATTCCAGTTTGAAGAAGTAACTTCCACTATTTTTTTAAAAAATCACTATTTTTCAAAAAAGATAGTGATTTTTCTTGGATTTTGATGTAAAATACTGAATATAAGTTAAATTTAACTGTTTTATTGCATGCTGAAAAGGGATCGAGCTTCTAAATTTTTTTTGAATTTGAAAGTTCCACCCCAGATGTAATATTAGTTGATGATGCTTATATTGCCCTTGCCGGGCAGGCCTTCTTTCTTTTGCAAAAAAGAAAGAAGTAAAGAAACCGGGAAATGTTGATTACTAATCTTTCTTAATTAGTTTTGATGAAAGATTAATATTATTTGGGTTTATTTCAACAATTCCAAATTCTGTGGCAATATCATTGCCGTATAATAAATTAAATAGTTGTAATGGTGAACAATTATTTAATTTTTTTCTTTTATAAGAATTAATATGAGACATAATTTTATTTATATCTTCTTGTGTTAGATTATCAAAAGATGTTCCTTTAGGTAATATTCTTCTAATCATTTCATGATTTACTTCACAAGAACCTTTTTGATCAGGTCTTCCAGGTTCACAGTAAAATATTTTCGTCCTTAATTCACCACTATTCATATTGAATTCAATCTCACTTGGATTAGAAAATTCAGAACCATTGTCAGTAAGTATTACTGGAAATAATTTTTTAAACATCTCCGTTCCTAGTTTAACTTCAATCATATTAAAAATATCAATAACAGATTGTGCGTCGTTATGATCTCTAATGAAAGCTAGCATGAATGAGCAATTTACAAAATGTAATGTGAGCAATACCTTTCCACCTTTAATACCTTCAACAGAATCCATTTCGACTACATTAATATCTTTATTTTTATTTATAAATTTTAAGTAATCAGAATATTTTCTATTATTAAGACATGATTTATCAATTTTATAATATGTTTTATTTTTAGACCTATTTCTATATCTAACTTTTCTTGGCAAATCAATGTTTTTAATCTTTAAAGCACCTAAATCAATAAGATTGTATATTTCTTTTTCACAACACATTATTTTATTTCTATTGTTAATAACCGCATGATGAATTGATTGATTATTATCTTTAACTAGAGGAATTAGGATATTGTTTAAATTATCAATTTCTTCTTTTGAGTATGTAATGCCAATTCTTGCTTCTACTAAATTTTCTTTGTATTCTTTAAAAGCATATCCTGCATCATAGATTTTTTTGCTTAATGTACATGAATTTCTTTTTGCACATCCATTACAAACATAAGGTGGTTTGTTTAGTTTTGCACATGTTTCCTTTTTATAATGATTGCATAGTTTTTGATTACATTTTGTTCCTTTTATTTTATGTGGGCAATTAAATCTATAAATACAATCAAAAAATGGTCTACCTACAGCTCCAATATTTTTAAAAATGACATGATTTTTAATTTCTTTAGATATAGTAGTGCAATCTTTTTCGATAATAATACCAATTTTTTTAAATGATAAATTTTCGTTTAACCCCTTTTCAATTTCAAGTCTATCATTAAATGATAAATGTTTATTCTTCATAACACTTAAACTCCTTTCAAATTCAGAATAAGCATCATCAAGTTAACTATTATATAACTTTGTAGGAGTAATTTCTACCCCTTTAATTTGTAGAACTAAATTCTATGTTTCAAAAGAATGAAGTGGAATTTACTTTTGCAACTGACAATTACAGCAAAAATAGAGAAAAAAGCCTATAATTATTTGACTAGAGGCTTTTTTTATGGTAAAATTTTATATGTTTTAAGGACCTCGAGTTGTTTACTCAACCGCACTGAAAAGGTAATAAAGTTACTAGGTAACACCTTAAAGGCGAGTCTTAATCCAAATAAATTTAAGGAGGGAAATATGAAAGCGATTATTGAAACAGGTGGAAAGCAATATAGCGTTGAAGTTGGAAGTGTTATTTATATTGAAAAATTAGATGCACAAGAAGGCGAAAAAGTTAATTTTGATAAAGTACTTATGTCAAATGGAGTTGCTGGAAATCCATATGTTGAAGGTGCTAGCGTTGAAGGAAAAGTTGTTAAAAACGGTAAGGGTAAGAAAATTAAAATCTTTACATATAAGCAAAAGAAAACAACAACTAGAAAAAAACAAGGACATCGTCAACCATACACTAAAGTTGAAATTACTAAAATCAAATAGGTGTGTAAATGATTAAAATTAATTTAACAAAAGAAAATGATATTTTGAAAAAAATAACTTTTAAAGGGCATGCAGGATATGATGAGTTAGGTAAAGATATTGTTTGTGCAGCAGTTAGTAGTACAATGCTATGTACTGTGAATGCTATATTGTTGCTAAATGATAATTCGATAGAAACATTTGAATATGATAATAAATTTGTGATAGATGTATTATCAAATGACAATATAACAATTAAATTACTAGAAAATATGCTAAGATGTCTAAAGAGTTTGGAGGAGAAGTATCCTCAAAATATCAGAATAAGATAAGGAGGAATAAAATGTTCAAATTTTTAGAATTTAATATTCAAACCTTCGCTCATAAAAAAGGACAATCTTCAACATCAAATGGAAGAGATTCAGCTGGTAGAAGATTAGGAGCTAAGGCTGCAGATGGAGAATATATAACTGCAGGTTCAATTATTTATCGTCAAAGAGGAACAAAGATTCATCCAGGTACTAATGTAAGAAGAGGTAGTGATGATACATTATATGCTACTATTAGTGGTTATGTAAGATATGAACGCTATGGTAAAAATAGAACAAAGGTATCTGTTTACGAAGAAAGATAGGGCTGAGGCTCTTTTTTCTTTTGCTAAAAATTAATTGTAAACTATTAAAAAATTGTCTTTTATAAATTAAAAAAATATATTATAATAAAATTACAAGGAGAGATAAGTATGAAATTGAATGTTGGTGTAATATTTGGGGGAAAAAGTTTAGAACATGAAATGTCTATTATAAGTGCTATTCAGGCAATGAATAATATAGATACAGATAAGTATGAGATAACACCTATTTTTATTACTAAAGATAGAGAATGGTATACAGGTGGCTGTTTGAGATTTATAGATACATATAAGGACTTAGATCTTTTAAAAAGATATACTAAAAAAGTAATTTTGATTAATAAAGATGGAAGATATATTTTACAGACAAATGGATTTATAAAGAAAGAAGTATGTGAGTTACATTTAGCATTTCCTATTATGCATGGCTCTTTTGGAGAAGATGGAACTATTCAGGGATATTTAAATATAATAGGAATTCCTTATGTTGGAAGTAATATTTATTCAGCAGCAGTAAGTCAAGATAAGGTATTTGTTAAACAAATATTAAAATCAAATTCTATTCCTGTAACAAAGTTTGTTTGGTTTGGTGAGAGATTTTATCGTAATAAAAAGGAAGAATTGTTTAAGCAATTAGATGAATTGTCATATCCTTTAATTTTAAAACCAGCTACATTAGGAAGTTCTATAGGAATAGAAACTATAACTAGAAAAGAAGAAATAGATTCAACAATAGAGAGAAGTTTTAATTTAGATACAAAGATTTTGATAGAGGAGAAAATAGAGAATGTAGTAGAATATAATTGTTCTGTATTATTAACTCCTAATGGAAATATTACTAGTGAAATAGAGGAAATTACTACAAATAAAGAAATTAGAACTTATGGGGATAAATTTGTGTATGAGGATACTGATGAATCTAGTATTAAGAGAGTTTGTCCTGCTAAAATAAGTGATAAATTAAGAAAAGAAATAGAATTTTATAGTCTATCAGCATTTAAAATGTTAAATATGAGAGGAACTGCTAGAATAGATTTTCTTTATGATAAAAAGAATAATAAATTATATGTAAATGAGGTAAATTGTATTCCTTTTTGTCTTGCTCATAATTTATGGGAGGCTAGAAATATTTCGTATAAAGAATTACTTAATATAATGATGAAAGATGCTATAGAAAACGAAGTACAAACACAAAAAATGACTTTAGTTATGGATAATGATATTATTAAGAAAATGACTAATAGAACAATTAAGGAGATGAAATAATGTATGGTTATATAACAGGAGTAATTACAGAGATAGATAGTAACTATGTTATTTTAGAGAATAATCAGATAGGTTATTTGATATATGTTCCTAATCCATATTCTTATAAGTTAAATGAAACTTATAAAATATTTATCTATAATTGTGTAAAGGAAGAGGAATATACATTATATGGCTTTAAGGATAGAATGCAGAAGGAGTTTTTCTTAAAACTTATAAATGTAAAAGGACTTGGGCCAAAGATGGCATTACCAATAATAGCAACTGGTACGATTGATGCGATAAGTGATGCTATTGAAAATGAAAACACTACTTATTTAAAAAAATTCCCTAAAATAGGGGATAAGGTAGCAAAACAAATGATTTTGGATTTAAAAGGAAAATTAAATAGTATTAATACTGGGATATTCAAAAAAGAAGATTATAGTGCTGAATTAATGGAAGTATTACTGGGATTAGGTTATAAACAGGTTGATGTAAATAGGACAATAAAGAAAGTTAATAGTAATAATTCATTAGAAGAACAAGTAAAAGAAGCATTAAAGTTAATGTTGAAGTAAATAAAAATTAAAGTTGCAATTTATTGCACTTTTTTTAATATTTTGATATAATTTTATTTAAGAATAAGGGGTGAAGCAAATGAGTGATAAGTATGATGAAATATTAAAAGAAAAACCAAAGTATGCAGATCCTGAACCACTTATTAGTAAAAAAAATAAGTATTTTAAAATTTCTCTTTTAGTAGGTATAATTTTATCCTTAATTGTTATATTGATTAGTTATATATTTTATTATAATATTGTTTTAGCAAGTGAAAGTATTATTTTAAATAATATTAATAAAGTAGTGAAAAAATATAATTATATTTATAGTGATATAGTGCCTAGCTATTTAGATCAGAATAATTATTCTATAGATAGTACTATTTCTTATAATGATAGAAAATATAATTATTTGTATGTAAAAAATGGTAAGGAGCAATCTAGAACATTTTCTAATGAAGATAGATTTATAACCTTTTATACAGTTAATTCTAAAAATTATATAAAAACATCTAATATACCATACTATATTGAAAGAGAAGAGAGTAAGAAAAATTTATCAGATATAAATACTATGAAACAAAGTTTAGAGCTAGAGCCTACAGTATTTATATATAGTGAGTTATTTAATGGAGAATCTACTGATTTATCTAAGAATTATTATAATTTAGATAATGTTAATAAAACTATAGATGATGTAAGGAATAATTTTAATTCTTATATATCTAAAGATAAGTATATAAAGAAGTTATATTTATTAAATAAAAAATTAATAGTAGAGGTTAATTTATCTTTAAATACTAATGATTTAAATAGTATTTTGGGAGATAATAGTTTAGAAATAAATGATAACTTGAATGTAAATATTACTACTAAAAATGATGCTATTACAAATGAAATTGATAATGTTAAAGTAGTAATAAATAATGAGACCCTAAATAAAAGAACAGTTATTACTTATGATAATAAGTCTGTTACTATTACTGATGATAAAGGGACAAATAAAAAAATTGTTTTTAATAAAAAAAGTAATTATTATGATGTAAAATTTTATAATAATAATATTCTTTATAGTGTGTTATCTTTAGAAAATAGTAGTAATAAATATGTGTATGCTTATAGGGTAATTGATAAGTTATATAGTATTAATTTAGAGGTTAATAAAGATAATGATGATGTTAAATATAAAATGGAGACTAATATAAATAATCAAACTAATAAATTTGAAATTGTAAGTAGTTATAGTAAGATATCTACTATGAAAGAAAAATTAAATAATGTTAAAAAATATGAAGATGTAACTATTGATATACAAGAAGAGTTAAATAAAACTACTGAACAGATTTTATTTGGTAATTAGAACTAATGTTGTATCGATTAGGTGAATAATTGTAATAAGATAAGTAAACCATTTGGGGATAACTTTGATAAAGCGATTGAAAAAGTTGATACCGTAGTAGATAAAGAAACATCCCATAACACCCCAAGCTAAAGATAATTCTAGACAAATATATTTTCCAAAATTAAATTGTTTTTTTGTGTAATTCCACATATCTATATTAAAAAGAAATTTTAACGTATTGCCACCAATAAACTCAATTAAAGTTAGGCTAGTAATACATAAGATAAATGTAATGAGAAATTTAAAAAGCTTATTACATTTTAATTTTTCAAATATGTATTTTTTGATTAGTAACAGAGCAATAATTCCAAAACCATAGACTGTGGTAACGGGACCATAGTAAATTCCACTGTGAACATTAACTTGTTGTATTTTAAATACATCACTTTCCATAATGAAACCCATTAGGGAATAGAAAAAGAAACAATTTATATAATATAGCAATTTTATCACCATTAAAGTTATGTGCAAAAAAAATGAATAATATTCAATTAGTGAACATTATTCATTCAAATTTTTTAAATTTATTTATTTTGACCAGTGTAGTTTGAACCACTGATTTGGTTTTGTCCTAATCTAACTAATCTCTTAGTGATTTCACCACCAACAGATCCATTAGCTCTTGAAGTAGCATCTCCTCCAAGGTTAACACCAAATTCGTTAGCTATTTCGTATTTCATTTTTTCGATTGCTTGTTTAGCACCTGGAACTAACATTTTATTATTGTTACTTTGGTTGTTCATTATGTTCACCTCCTACACTAATAGGTTGTGAACTTTTGTTAATTTAATACCTAAATTTAATTGGTAATTTTTTCTAAAAATTAAATTTATTATCTATTGCTGTATCAACATGACTAATATTATCTACAGAGTTTTTAATAAGTGTATTATAATCAAATGTTTTTTCATATTCTATACATTTATCTAGTCTAGGATTTATAACTGGGTGTTTTGGTAAAAAGATAGTACAACAATCTTCATAAGGAAGAATGGATACATCATATGTACCAATTTTTTTGGCAATATCAATTATTTCGAGTTTATCAAGGCAAGCTACTGGTCTAATAATAGGTGTATTGGTAACATTATTTATAACACTCATACTATTTAGTGTTTGGCTAGCAACTTGTCCTACTGATTCTCCATTTATTATAACTAGAGCGTGCCTTTTGATTCTGACTATATCAGCTATACGATACATCATTCTTCGCATAATAGTAATCATATATTCACTATTAATGTTTTTATATATATTTTCTTGAATATTGGTAAAATTAATAACATGAAGTTTTATATCGGGTTGGTATTCACTTAATATATTCACTAATTTTTTAACTTTGTTTAAAGCTTGCTGGGATGTATGAGGAGGAGATTCGAAGTATAAGCATTCTACTTTTATTCCTCTTTTCATAGCTAAGTATCCACTAACAGGAGAATCTATTCCACCTGATAGCATAAGTATTCCACGACCAGCAACTCCTGTTGGATATCCACCAGCACCTTTAATTTCTTTAGAATATATATAGGTATAGTTTTCTCTAATTTCTATTTTTAAAGTGTAATCAGGGTTATGAACATCAACAGAAATGTTATCAATATTTTTTAGTAATAAACCGCCAATAACATTATTAAATTCAATACTTTTAATCTGAAATTTTTTATCACTTCTTTTTGTTTCAACTTTAAAAGTTTTAAAGTGTTCATTTTTGGCAACAGTAAGAACATCTCTTTTGATGATATCAATATTAGTATCTGTTCTATAACATATAACTATACCGTGGATTCCAAATATTTTTTTTAGTTTTGATATTACTTCTTCTTCTTTACTTTCATCATATAGTTCAATAAACATTCTAACTCTATTTTTAGTAAGTTTAAAGTCATAATTTTCAAGGCTTTTTTCTATGTTTTTTGCTAATGTATTTATGAAAAGATTTCTATTAGCTTTTTTGGTTGTAAGTTCGCCATATTTTATTAATATTATTTTTTTCATAAGATCACTTCCTCTTTGTTAATTATAAACAATAGTTATTTAATTGTCAAAGAAAAAGACTATTATATGTAGTCTTTTATCTAAATGTATATGGATTTTTTTTAGTTCCGTTTCCACTAACATATAGGGCATTTTTAGATATGCTGATAACAGGTCTAACGCTACCTAAGTCAGATGTTAGGGATGTAAAGGCACCCATATTTTCATCTATTTCGTATACAGAATAACTTTCTTCTTTAGAACCAGTAATGGAATGGAAAGTATAGTCGTAATTTGCAATATAATTGTAATTTGAGCAGCTTGGTGATGTTGCAGTTATGCAGTCGTTATCTAGACTAGCAGTCATGAAGTCTCCTATAGTGACTAAACCTATATATTGATTTGCCAAAACACTACTTCTTTCTATTTCTCTATTTCTAGCATCTTCTGTTTCACCAACTTTTCCTATGTATAAGTCAAAGTTAGTAAGTAATTCTTTATTTGTATTAGAGAAAAATTTCTCATTATTATATAAGCTATTTAAATAATCTCTAATTCTACTAACTGTGTAATCGTTGATACCTGAATTATCTTGTCTTTCTTTATTATATCTATCATCCCATCTAGCATCAGCAATGTCATCTTTGTTATTATAAATTAGCATTATATTGTCATTTACTATTTTAATTATACGCCAATTATAACCAGCAAATTTAACATAGTTGCGAACTTTCTCGCCACGGTAAACAAGTTCGCCAGCATTGTCGTATAATCCTGCCCCTTCTGTTACAACTTTTTCTCTAGATTTTACGACATTACTAAAAAATTTATAATTATAGTATTTTCCACAATCAAGTAGTGGTGTATATCTATAAGTTTTATTGGCCTTTGTAACTTTAACAGAAGCTTTACAAGCAATATCTTCATCTTTTACATAACTAGCAATATCTTTCATATATTCTTTATTTACTAGTGTACTTACTTGAACCTCACTATCTTCACCATTATTTTGTGGCAATAAATTAGGATTTTTATCATAGTACTGGCGAGCAGATGTTAACATGATATCTTCTATTTCGCTAAAACTTTTCTTGTAAAAAAAATTATAGTATAGAAGAGAACCACCTATAATAAAAAATATTAAAACCATAAACCCAATTCCTATCATAATTAAATTTTTAGAACCAATCTTTTTTATTAATTCTTTAAAGTCCATAAATATCCCTCACTAACTATGTGCATTATACCAAAATTAATGATTTTTATCAATGATTTGGAACTATTTTTTTATAGTTCGTTTAAGTTTATGAATATTTATCTAGTATTTACATATATTTTTTTGAAAGGATGATTAGATGAGACAAATAATACCATTTAAAAAAGAATTATTATTTAAGACAAAGGTGAGTGAAATAACTTCTATTTCTTTAGAGCATACTTTGTATTTAAAAGAATCTAATTTAATTAGTGGAGAATTTCATATAAGTGGTGATTATAAGATGACTAGTGCTTCTATAAATAGAGAGAAGTTTTATTTTACATTACCATTTGAGATTAATTTAGATGATAATTATGTAGGAGATAATATAAATATAGATATAGATAATTTTTATTATGAGATAGTTAATGATGATTCTCTTCAAGTAAATATAGATGTTTATATTGATGGTGAGAAAGAGAAAAAAGAGGTAGTTATTAATAATAGTGAGACTAAGGAAAATAAGGTTGTAGAGGAAGTTTTACCAGAAGTCTCTAATGATGATAATGAGCGTACTGATACTAAGGAAGTAGGTAGTAAAGAAGTTATAGAAGAAGTACCTACTATAGTAAAAGAAGATGAGATAGGGGTAGAAAAAGTAGTGGAGGAGCCTAAAGTTCTTGTTTTACCAAGTAAGGAGGAGACTTTAGAAAATAGAGATTCTTCTAAAGAAAAGATTGCAGAAGATGAGATAAAAATAGAAAATAATATTTCTTTTGCAAATAGTCCCAAAATAAAGATAGATATAGATAATGATAATGTTAACGAGAATGAAAATAAAAATATAGATGAGTTAGAAAATTTATCTAATAATATAAATTTTTTTAATACAGATAATTTTAATACAGATACTTATGTTACATATTATGTCTATATAGTAAAAGAGGATGATACTCTAAATAGTATTATGGAAAAATTTAATGTATCAAAAGAAAAATTAGGTATTTATAATGATCTTAGTGACTTAAAGAAGGGAACAAAGATTATTATTCCTATGGAAAATGAATAGAGAGTTAAGTGAGTTATTTAGAGAAAAAAATATTACTACCAAAAAAATAACTATAAAAAAAGATGTTAGAATTATAGATACTGGCAGTAAAAAATTAGTAATAAAAAAGAGAGAAAAAGATCAAAGTAAATTATTTGCTTATCTTTTATCAAGATCTTTTGATTTTTTTCCTAAAATACTCTATAAAACAGAGAATTATGATATATATGAATATATAAAAGATGTAGATATTCCAAGAGAAGAAAGAGCTCTTGATATAATTAAATTAACAACATTACTTCATCGTAAAACAACTTTTCATAAAGATGTAGATGAAGATTATTATAAAGAAATATATGAAAATATTGTGAATAAAATAAATTATTTAGAAAATTATTATAATGATATAGCTGAAATAATTGAGAGAGAAGAATATATGTCTCCTTCTAATTATTTATTTATAAGAAATATTTCTATGGTATTTCAGGCTTTGAATTATAGTAAGTATAATATAGAAAAATGGTATAAAATTATTGATGAAAAAAAGAGAATAAGGGTTGTAAATATTCATAATAATTTAAGTCTTGAACATTATTTGGTAGGAGAAAAGCCGTGCTTTATTAGTTGGAAATATAGCAAGCGAGATATGCCTATATATGATTTAATAAAGTTATATAAAAGATATTATGCCAATTTAGATTTTTGTGAGTTATTAAGAAATTATGAAATACCTTATCCTCTTCTTCCTGAGGAAAAATTATTACTAGTTAGTTTAATATCTATTCCTGAGAGAATAGAATTTAATGAATCAGAATATAACTTATGTTTAAAAATAAAAAAATTTTATGATTATCTTAATAGTACAGAAAAGTTTATTTCTGATTACTTCCCTGAAAAGCAAAAGGAACCTATTGTTAAGTAGGTTTCTTTAATTATTTTTAGTAGATGTTGTCTCAGGAAATAAATCGTTTGAAAAGTAGTGAACATTATCATCAAGTTTTTTTAAAGTGTTTGTAGTTATTAGAAAATAATTATCTCTTGTTATGTTTTTATCACTTACAGGATCATCCCAAGTTAGGTCTAAATGTAGCCATGTTCCATCTAAATAAACTAAGTTCCATACGTGTTGGTCATTACTGATTTTGTAATTAATGATATTCATTTTATCTAAAAATAATGCCATAGCATCAGAGTATCCACTACATATACCATAGTGTTCGATTAAAACTCCGTAAGCTGTGTTAGAACGATATGTTTTATCATTTATATTTTCTGTTTTTAGAGTATCATAATCAGTAGTATTGATAATATAATCATGAATGGTTTTAATTTTTTCTTTAGTACTCATATTATTTGTAATTTTTTTATTTATTATTTTATCAACAGTATCATTAATAACTTCTTTATCTTTATCTGAATATAAGTGTTTAATTTTAATTTCTATAGTATTATTATCAAAGTTAAAAGTAATATTTTCAAAGCTGTTAAATGGATGAACATAGTTATTTAAGACGCTTAGTGCATCGGTATTTTCACTGATAGCATTCATATCTTCATAGCAACTTTTATAATCTTTGCCACAATATCTTTTAGAGTATGTAACACCAGAATTAATTAAATAATATATAGAATCAATTATATCTTGTTTTGAATTAACTTCAGTTTTTGTATAATTATTGACATAATTAAAATTATCTTCAATAAAATAACTGTTTTCGACTGTTTTACCAAATTTTCGTTCTACACTTTTCGATGTTAGTAAGAATTTTATATCCCCCTTAAAAAAAGCACATACGCTAATAAATGTTATAACAAAAGCCCCAACTGTAACAATTGCTTTTTGACCAGATGTTAATTTTTGACTTTTTTCCATATCACACCAACCAATCTATATTTCAACTTTTATATAAACAACCCAATTTGATGACCAGTTTAACTATTCTAGAATTAACTTATACTTAAATTATAATATAAACTTTAATTTATATCAATAGAAAAAATAAAAAAAGGAAGCAAAATTATTTTACTTCCATATTATTTACTTTTTTAGCTAAACGAGACTTTTCTCTATCAACTTTATTTCTATGAACTAAACCTTTAGATTTAGCATTATCAAGAGCTTTAATAGCATCTTTTAAGTACTTTGTAGCGGCTTCTTTATCTCCAGCAGCAATTGCTTTATCAGTATTTTTAATAGCATTTTTTGCTGTCTGTTTTGGTTTAATATTATTAAGTGTAACTTTTCTTATTTGAATTGTTTTTTTCTTTGCATTCTTAACATTTGCCACTTATCTCATCTCCTTCCAAATCAAGCTATATATCATTCTATCAAAAAAATATAAAAAAGGCAAATAAAAACAATAAAAATTGTAAAAAATATATATGAATGAGGTGAAGAGATGAAAAATAGAATTAATTTATCTAAATATCAAATTAGAACAGATCTTATAATAGAAAATATAGATGAGTTTAATGATAAGAGAGTTACTACTAATAATATAAATGATAGTATTAAAGTGACAACTGTATCTATTGATGAGGATTTATCTTCTAAGTTAAATAAAAAGCAAGGAGATTATGTTACAATAGAGTTTAGTGATATAACTAATCATGAAGATAGGAAGGAATTAGAAAAAACACTGGTTAATGAGATTAGAAAGATGTTAAATGGGACAAATATATCAAGTGATGCTACTTGTTTAATTGTAGGCTTAGGCAATAAAAGTAGTACTGCAGATAGTTTAGGACCTAAAGTTGTTGATAGAGTTTTAGTTACAAGACATTTATTTGTACTTAATACTAATGTAAAAGAGGGAATAAGAGAAGTATCGGCTATTTCACCAGGGGTAATGGCTACAACTGGTATAGAAACTTTTGATATTATAACTAGTATTGTAAAAAAGACTAAGCCACAATTTTTGATTGTAGTAGATGCACTAGCTTCTTCATCAATAGATAGAATAAATAAAACTATTCAACTTACAAATACTGGAATTCATCCAGGAAGTGGGGTAGGAAATAATAGAAAAGAATTAAGTTTTGAGACAATAAATATTCCTGTTATAGCAATAGGAGTACCAACGGTAGTAGAAAGTACTATTATTGTAAATGATACAATAGATTATTTATTTAAACATATATCTTATATAAAGAAAAATTATACAATGAATAAATTAGTTTTTACGCATAATAAAAATTATTTAAAAGATGTTAACGAGGAAGATTTAAGTAAAAATGAAAAAAAGGAAATAAGTGGTATGTTAGGAGAATTAGATGATAATGATAAAAAAGCTTTGATAGAAGAGGTTTTAACAAGTTTGGATTATAATTTAATAGTTACTCCTAAAGAAATAGATTTTTTGATAGATAACTTAAGTAAAGTAATTGCTAAGAGTATAGATAAGTCATTACATGATGCTATTTAAGTAAGGTAGGCAGGTTATATAATTTTATATAGCTTGTTTTTTTTGTGGATTAATTGACATTTGGTTATTATTCCTTTAAAATAAAACAGAAAAAAGAAAGGAAGAGATAGTATGTTAAAAAAAATATCAATATTTATAGTAGCTTTTATGCTTAGTATTAATTTTGTAAGTGCTGATACATTAGACTGTAATAAGACTTTAAAAAGAGGAAGTAGAGGAGAAAATGTAAGGATACTTCAAGAAAAGTTAAATCAGTATATGAGTTGTTCATTAGAAGAAGATGGTATATTTGGGAGTAAAACTTATGCTTGTGCTGTAAAGCTTCAGGATCGATATGGTTTAACAACAGATGGTATAGTTGGAAAGAATACTTGTAGTAAATTGAATTCTGATTTGAATATTATAAAAGAAGAAAAAATGGATATAGTTGATGGTAATTATTTAATTGCATTATATAATAATTCTAATGTCTATATATCTCCTAATGATACTAGTGAGGTAATTGATAAAACTTCTTTTGGAACTATTTATCACTATGATGATGTTGTAGTGGAAAATGGTATTAAGTGGTTTCATATATATTCTAATAATAATTCTAATGAAGGATATATTAAGAAAGAAAAAGTGTCTAGGAATTTTATTGTTGTAGATATAAGTGAGCAAAGATTAATATATTTTAAGAATAAAAAAGTTATATTGGATACTAATGTTGTTACGGGTATGAAAAACAAGCATGATACTCCAGTTGGTCACTATACATTAAGATATGCAAATAAAGTAGCTGGAAAAACATTAAGAGGAAAAAATGATAATGGTACAAGCTATGCTTCTTATGTTGATTATTGGATGCCATTTATTACTGATAGAGGAATAGGATTCCATGATGCAACTTGGCGTAGTGAAAGTGAGTTTAATGATAGTACATATATATATGATGGAAGTCATGGATGTGTAAATATGATACCAGGTCAGGCTCAAAAATTATATAAAAGTATAAAGAGAGATACAGATGTAATTATTAAAAAATAGTTGCATTTTTTTCTTGACTTATACTTTGGTATAAACTATAGTATTACTACACGAAAGAAGTGGATATAATGACAAGAGAATTTGTAATTCAAGATGATGGTTTAGTAAAGGTTGATAACAAAAGATTAATATCTTTTTCTGAATTTGAGAAAATTATTTTAGAGGATATTCCAACTGAAAAGATTGAAGGTTTTGAAGTTAGATATGATCATTATTGTATAACATATTATGATAGAAGTGCTTGGCGTAGTTGGATTGAAATTCATTTTTCTAATCCTAATGTAATAAAAAACTATAAAATTAATTTTAATATTAATGAAGGTTCAAGAAAATTTTATATAACTTATTTATTACTTTGGGGTAAAAATGGGGGAATGGATGCATTAAATGAAAAAGAGAAATTAATTTGTTTAAATTACTTCAAGGAAAATATACCTAAATTTAATTATAAAATTTTATTAAAAGATATAGGATTTTTATTGGCTTTTTTAGTAACTATTGGGGGTATATTATTTGTTATTCCATCAGTTATCTGGTTGAAGTTTTTGATTGCGTTTTTAGTATCTTCTCCATTTGCATTTCATAAAGTGGGAAAATTTATTGAATTAAGTAATAAAAGAAAAGTATATCAACAAAAAATAGAATATTTGTCAAAAAAATTAAATTTGGAAAAAACTGATGATGATGTTATCTCAAAAGAGAAAAATTTGGATAAAGAACGTAATTTTAGTGATGGAGTATTGGAAGAGATATATGTTCTTTTAGATGAAGTATCAATAGTTAATGGTAAAGATAGAGATATAGTTATAGATAAAATAAAATTAATTTTAAAAGATTATTTAATGGAATTAGGAAAATTAAAAGAAAATGAAAATAGCTTTGGATATGATGAAAGATGTGTTTATTTAAAAAAAGAAACTTTTAAGAAGATAGCTATGCTAAAAATGGAAATATCTATGTTACAGAAGTCAAGTAAACAAGAGAAGAGTTTAAATAATGATATAGAGACAATCGAGGAAAAAATAGAGAGTTTATCTAGTGATAAAAAAGTGAGAAGTAGGAAGAAAACTAAGTAAGTTAGTTTTGGAAATAGTATTGTTTATGTATAGTATGTATAAAATAGCTAGTTAATATAATAGTTATTTTATTATAATTTTATATTGACTTATATTTTGATGTAAGTTATAGTATTACTGCGCGAAAGAGGGGATATAATGTTAAGAACATTTATAATTCAAGATGATGGTTTAGTAAAGGTTAATAACAAAAAATTTATACTTTTTTCTGAATTTGAAAAAATTATTTTAGAAGATATTTTTGCAAAAGCAGAAGAAATTGATCCTTTAGTAGTTGGAAAGGATCATTGTTTTATAGAATATCAATATGAAGAATTGCCTAGTTGGATTGAAATTTCTTTTTCTAATCCTAATGTAATAAGAGATGGAAAGATTAATTTTAACATTAATGAAGGTTCAAGAAAATTTCATACAACTTTGGCATTATTCTACGGTAAAAATGGACAAATAGATAAATTGGATGAAGAACAAAAGTTAATCTTTTTAAATTACTTAAAGGGAAATATGCCTAAATTTAGTTCTAAAATTTTATTAAAAAATATAGGGCATTTATTGGTTTTTTCAGTAACCATTGGTGGTATATTATTTGTTATTCCACTAGTTGTACGATTAAAGTTTTTTATTGCGTTTTTTATGTATTTTCAATTTGCATTTCATAAAATAAAAAAATATATTAAAGTGGATGAAAAAAGAGAAATTTATAAGAGTAAAATAGAGCATTTATCTAAAGAGTTAGATGGTAATCAAAAGACTATAGAAAGAAAATGTGAGCAACAAGTTCAGGATTTTACTAAGCAACAAGCGAATATTTTAAATGATAGTTATAACTTTAATAATAGAACTTTAGAAGACGTTCATAATCTTTTAGATAAGATTTCTATTTTAAATCAAGAAGCAAAGAATACTTTACTTTTAAGAGTAGAGACTTTATTGAGCGATTATGAAAAAAGAGTAAAAGATATAGAAAAAAATAAAGATACTGTTTTTTATTCAGATGATTATTTTAAATTAAAACAAGATGTTTACGGAGAGATATCCAAGATAGAACTTGAAATAGAAAAAATTTCTAAATGTGAAGAAACAGAGAAAAAAATGACTAAAGATTTAGAACAACTTAGAAGTGAAATAGAAATTTTGCAAGACAAAGAAGTAAAGTCTTTGATAGAAAATGCAACTTTGAATGATGTTAGTTATAAAGAAATTAATAACTATGATAGTGATAATGTTATTGTTGATAATGTGCAATACAATTTGACTTCTGCTTATGACAGAAAGAAATTGCTTGAAGTGTTATCCAAAAGTGGTTGTATTGTTGGAAATGTAGAAGAACAAGATGTTGATGCAGATTTTTTAAAAATGATACTTTCATCAGCAAATAGTGAAGCTTTTAAATTTGATGTTTCTAATCAATTTAGTGAATTAAAAGTTTTAAAAAGATTAATGTCTGATTTTTCTGATGATGAAGTGAAGCCTTATACAAGAACAAAAAAATATAAATAAAAGATAAAAGCTATACGGAAAACTATGAGTAAGTGTCTTGGATATAACTGATTAATTTGTGATAACAAAAAAGTTCACATTAATGATTTCTTATTATACTTTTGAAAAATTTGAAGGTAAAGTAGTAAAAAAAATTAAAAAAAGGTTATTATTCTGTTTTAGAATGTAATAAAAATGGAATAGTAATAAGAAAGTATATAGATAATTGATTGAAATAAGACAGATTATCAGAACAATTAACATTAGATAAAATTGAATAATTTATTGTTAACAAAAAGTAACTTTTAAAATATTAGAGTGTAACTCGAGTTTTTAAGCATAGCCATAACAATAATCTTTATAAGTGTCAGAGAAAAACCACCAGTTAGCTGGTGGATATTTACATAATATACATTGAATCATCAGGTTCATTATTTAATTTATTACTATTTGCATATGGAGTTTCTAATCTGGTTAGTCTTTGATCTAATCTTTTTATTTGTCTTTCTAGTCTGGAAACTCTTTCGTTTAAGTCATTGAATTGACTGTTACTATAGTTATTTATAATTGGTGGGGTTTGATTTTGGGGTATTCCATTCATTTGATTACTCATATTTGGCATAGGATAAAATCCTCCATACCCATATTGTCCATAATACATATCTCTATCTTTCATATTTACACCTTCGTTTCAATTTATTATATGTTTTTTTATTTGGATGTTTAATTAAATTTGACAATTTATCTATATTTGCTTATAATTATTATATAAGATAAGGAGTGTAGAGATATGAACAATGAGCAATATCAGGGAAATGGTTTACCAAATATAAATCCTGTTTTGTCAGGAAGTACTCCACAAAGTACTAATTCTTCTAATAGTGGTTTTTCTAATTCTAACACTAATAATAATTTTACAAACATGAATTCTACTAATGATATTTTAAATATGCAACCAGTGGCTAGTTCGGAATTAGTTTCAAATAATAATGGTAATATGATTAATCAAAATAATTCTGTTAACAATAATTTTGTATCATCTAGTAGTCCTAGCAATATTATTGGGGTTCAACCAGTAACATTGGAAAGTAATAATCAAATATCATTAACTGATGTTAATAATTCTAATCAGTTGCCAAGTTCTGCTACTACTACCAATGAAAATAATATTAATATGTTTGGTTTTTCAACTAGTAATGAAGGAACAAATTCAGTTAGAAAAATGCCAGAGATGAAAGATACAAATAGTAATTTGCAAAGTAGCAATACTAATTATAATTCGTTTGATATAGGATTAACGCAATCTAATTTTAATTCTGGTACTCAAGATAAGAATAATACTGGTATTCAGACTATCGTACCAAATAATTTAAATAATGTTACTAATGATACTCATAATATTAATGATGTTGCGGCAAAAAACAATAGTGCTACAGCAATTAATGATATAAATTTAGGAGTTCCTCCTAAAAATGATTCTAATGATGTTGTTGGGGTTTCGGAATATTTAAAATATATAGTTATATTTTCTATACCAATAGTTGGGCTAGTCGTTCTCTTTAAAAAAGCTTTTAGTAATAAAGCAGAAAATCCTAATATTAAAAATTTTGCTAAAGCTCAGTTAATATTATTAATTATAATGTTTATATTAGGAGGAGTAATTTCTTTCTTGGCATCATCTGCTATTAGTAGTAGCATTAATGATGCAAGACAAAGTGATGGTACTACTAGTTATTATTCCGATTAATAGTAAAAAGATTGTATATTTAGTCAGTAAAAAAGAGTAAATAAATTTATTTTTGAATAACCCATAATATGATTTAACAGTATTAAAAGTCATTTCTAATAAATTAGCAATAGTAGATATACCTTTTCTAACTAAATCATAGACTAATGCTTTAATTATTTTGGTATTTTCTAATTTATTTTTAGTTTTTAATATAGTTTTTATAGTTATTTTCTATTTTTTGTGATAAAATCATATTAACAACTTCTTTCGTGATTATTTTTTGCTAATATATTAAATCACAAATTAAAGAAGTTGTCTTTTTTTATCAAATTATAAATTAAAAAAGTAAAAATGTTTTTTAAACTAAAGACTTTTCACAAGAAATTTGGTACAATATATCTTAGTTAAGGAGCAGTGATAAAATGACAAGTAAAGATTTAGCAAATTTAATTTTTCCTGATGTAAAGGAAACTATAGAAGATATAAGAAATAAATATCCTGAAAGAAAATTAAAAGAAGATGCAAAAGTTACTAGATTTGCACCATCACCTACGGGATTTTTTCATATTGGTGGATTATATCAATCATTAATTGCAAGTAATTTAGCTAAAAATACAGATGGCGTATTTTTTGTTAGAAATGAAGATACA
Source organism: uncultured Bacilli bacterium (assembly GCA_934149245.1). GTDB lineage: Bacteria > Bacillota_I > Bacilli_A > RF39 > UBA660 > RUG11198. The sequence continues at coordinate 22,882 of CAKPER010000006.1, forward strand.
GATACTAAAAGGGAAGTCGCAGGTGCTTCTAAGTTAATTATTGATACTTTAGAATATTATGATATTATGCCAGATGAGTATGAACTAGATGGTAAGATGGTAGGAGATTATGGTCCATATTATCAGAGTGAAAGAAAAGAAATATATAAAGTATTTATAAAATATTTAATAGAAATAGGTCGAGCATATCCTTGCTTTTGTAGCAGAGAAAAACTTGATGAAACTAGAAAAAAACAAGAAAGATATAAACAAAGAACGGGATATTATGGAATTTATTCTACCTGTAGAAAAATTACTATAGATTCTGCATATGATAGAATAAAAAATGGTGAATCATATATAATTAGATTTAAATCTAAAGGAAATCCAGATGAAAGGTTTAAATTTGAAGATCTTGTTAAAGGTAGAATAATGATGCCGGAGAATGATTTAGATATTGTAATAATGAAAGATGATGGTTTACCTACATATCATTTTGCCCACGTGGTTGATGACTATCTAATGGGAACTACTCATGTGTGCCGTGGAGAAGAATGGTTAAGCTCTGTACCAATTCATATAGAGTTATTTAAAGCATTTGGTTTTAAAGTACCTAAATATATGCATACACCAAATATAATGAAAAAGGAAGATGGAAAATATAGAAAAATTAGTAAAAGAAAAGATCCAGAAGCTTCTATGTCTTATTTTAGGGAACATGGTTATCCTAAAGAAGCTGTTATAGAGTCACTTATGACTATAATTAATACTAATTATGAAGAGTGGCATAGACAAAATAAAGATAAAACATATAAAGACTTTGTCTATAGTCCTAAAAAAATGAGTGCATCTGGAGGACTATATGATTTAGATAAGTTAATTAATATTTCTAAGACAGTTATATCTAAAATGACTAAAGAAGAAGTTTATAAAGAATCTTATGATTGGGCTTGTTCATACTCTGAAGAATTAAAAAAAATAATAGAACTAGATAAAGATTACTATATGGATATTTTAAATATAGAGCGTTGTCAGAAAAAGCCAAGAAAAGATATTGCTAAGTGGGAAGATGTTTTAGATAATATTTGGTATATGTATGATAACAAGTATAATAGTATTAATAAAGAATACGAGTGGGGGAATATCAAAACATCTACTGAAATAAGAGAAGTATTAGATATATATATGAAAGATTATTTTGATATATCTAATAAAGATAATTGGTTTGAGGGAATTAAAAATCTAACAGATAAATTAGGATATGCTTCAAATATGAAAGAGTATAAAGAAAATCCAAGTAAGTATAAAGGAAATGTTGCTGATATTTCTACAGTTCTTAGAGTAGCCTTAACTACTAAAGCTATGACTCCTGATTTGTATGAAATAATGAGAATACTTGGACGTGATAGAATCATAGAAAGATATAATAATCTAAATTTTTAAGAAAGAAGTGTGTTAAAAATGAAAAAAAATATTCCAATAACATTACTTACAGGATATTTAGGTAGTGGAAAGACAACTTTGATAAATCATATCTTAACTAATAATGATAATAAAAAAGTAGCAGTTATAGTTAATGATATTGGTGAAGTAAATATAGATGCTAACTTAATAGAAAACGGTGGTATGGTATCTAAAAAAGATGATTCATTAGTAGCTTTATCTAATGGATGTATATGTTGTAATTTAAAGATGGATCTTGTAGAACAAATTCTAGAAATAGTTAGACAAAATAAGTTTGATCATATAATAATAGAAGCTAGTGGTATTTGTGAACCTATTCCTATAGCTCAAACTATATGTATGATAAATGATATGTGTAATAGTGATGTTTGTTATTTAGATTCAATTTTAACTGTTACAGATGCTTTAAGGCTAGTTAAAGAATTTAATTGTGGTAATAATTTAATTAAGAATGATGTGGATGATGAGGATATAGAAAAGTTAATTATTGAGCAATTAGAGTTTTGTAATATAATTATTCTAAATAAAGTTGATGATATTACCAAAGAAGAGTTAAAACAAGTAGAAGCTATTATTAAAAGTATACAACCTAATGCTAAAATAATAGAAACTAATTATTCTAAAATTGATTTAAATTCTGTTTTTGATACTAAATTGTTTGATTTTGAAAGAGCAACAATGTCAGCAGGTTGGATTGAAGCTCTTGAAAATCCTGAAGAGATAGATGAATCAGCTGAAGAATTAGAGTATGGTATTAGTACTTTTGTTTACTATAGAAGAGAATCTATGAATAGAAAGATGTTTTATGAATATTTAGATAGTACTTGGGATAAATCTATTATCAGGGTTAAAGGAGTAGTTTATTTTACTGATGAAGCTAATATGTCCTATATGGTTGAAAGTGCTGGTAATAGTAAAAATATTGTACCAACGGGATTATGGATATCTGAGATGGATAAGAAGGATCAAGATGCTATATTAATAGCTAATCCTGATATTAGAGAAAGTTGGGATCCTGTATATGGAGATAAAATGATTAAGATAGTATTTATTGGTAAAAATATGGATAAAGAAGCCATAATTAATAAATTAGATAGTTTTATTGATTTTTAAATATAGTGATGTTATAATTTTATTATAGAAAAGAGGTATTATATGGGATTAATTAAAGCGCTTACTAGTTCTGTATCACAAACACTTGGTGATCAATTTAAAGAGTTTGTTACATGTCCTAGTATTGATAGTAATGTTTTAATTCAAAGAGGAATTGTTAATCATGGAAAGGGAAATAAAAATCCTAGTGAAGGAGTTATTTCTAATGGTTCAGCTATAGTTGTTCCAGATGGTATGGCTATGATGATAATTGATAATGGAGAAATAAAAGAATTTACAGCAACTCCAGGAACATTTACTTATGATACTAGTAGTGAACCTAGTATATTTACAGGAAAACTTGGTGAAGGGATAAAAAATACTTTTAAAACTATTGGTAAAAGATTTACCTATGGTGGTATGCCAGCTCGTGATCAAAGAGTTTATTATGTAAATTTATTAGTTATAACTGGAAATAAATTTGGTTCTCCACAACCTAAAAAAATTACTGATGAAAAATATGGAATGCTAGAAGTTACTTTCTTTGGAGAATATGCATTTCAAGTAAAAGATCCTATGAGACTTGTAAATACTGTAATAGGTGCTAATGCTAAAGATACAGTAACTTATGAAGAAGTAGTAGGAGGACAATTAAAAAGTAAATTTATTGAAAAATTAACTGTAGCTATTTCTTCTGTTATGAGAAATAAAAAGGTTTCATTTGGAGATATGGGATTATATGGTTCTGATATTTCTAGTGAAATGAATACTGTTTTAAATGATAGTTTTAATGAGTTATATGGATTAGAAATAACAGATGTTGCTATTGCAGATATTAATTTAACTGATGCATCTATGCAAAGAGTTAATAAGATTGATGATGCATCTATCTTTAGTGATAAAAATTTACAGTCTGGTTTAATGGCTAGTGCTACTGCTGATGCTATGAAAACAGCAGCTGGTAATGATAATGGTGCTATGGCTGGATTTATGGGAATGAATATGGCTGGTAATGTAGGAGCTAATGTTATGGGGGCTGTTAATACTAGTAATGAGGCTAATAATACACAATCAAGTAATAGTAATACTGTATCTTCAACTGATAATCAAAAACCTAAGTTTTGTCCTAATTGTGGAGCAGCAACAAACGGTGGTAATTTCTGTACCCAATGTGGAACAAAATTATCTTAACAATACTATTTTATTTTACATATAAGGTGTTAAATATTGATAAATACAAAAAAATAATAAATAATATTAATTATAAATATTGACTATTATTTTTTTTTTTGCTATTATTATTTTAGAAAATAGAGGAGGATTATATTATGAGATTGAAAAATATAAATAGAAGAAAATTAAACAACAAAGGTTTTACTTTGATAGAGTTATTGGCAGTAGTAGTAATACTTGCTATTGTTATGGGAATAGCTGCTACTAGTGTGTTAAGTTCAATAAATAATTCTAGAAGTAGCACATTATTATCTACTGCTCAAAATGCTGCAAATCAGTTGAATACTTGGGCTTCAGAAGATGCTTTAGCTACTGAGATTGGTAATATGCATATTGGTACTGATTCTGATTTTTATGTTGCAGTAGTATCTGGAAACAATGGAACCAATGCAGGTAAATGGGTATGTTTGAATGATACTCTAAAAGTAAACAATGGAGGTTCAAAAGTAGGTATTTTAACAGCTTTAGGTTTAAAAGGAGCAGCTGATGGCGCAACAGGTGATAATAAGGGTGATATTGTGGTTGGAGGTAGTGAACCTACAGTAAATGATGGTACAGAAGCTGGTACAAAAGCTGGTACAACAGCGACTCGTGGAACATGTTCTGCTGTTAGATATAATACTAAAATTGGTGCATATGAAATTTTGTTAACAGCAAATAAGCAAGGAAAGTATTATGTAGCTAAAGATGGTGAGATTAAAAACTATGCTTTCAGTCGTGCGAGTGCTTATGCTACTCAAATTGGAGATTAACATAATAAACTTTTAAAAGAGTTATGAAAATAATTCTTTTTTTATAAAAAATAATGTATAATGTAGAAAGTATAAATTAATATGAAGGAAAATAATAATCAGTTAGAGCTGGATAACACAAATCCTTTTGATAAAATAGGATTTGAAGAGAAAGATGTAAAAGAAGTGGAACAGCAGGTAAATAATCATATTTCATCAAAAAACACACCTAATGTAGATGATAACAATTTTTCTGGAGAAATTAATTATAATAAAGATACTGTTTTACATCTTGAAAAAAGAAGAAAAAAGATAGTTTTATTAAGAATTACTATAATGTTTCCATTTTTTATAGTTGCAATTTTTTGGGTATATTACACATGTGTTATTGGATATAATAAAGATGATAATCTAGTTATGTTAATTATGGTTACCTTGATAGCAATTTATATTATATTGCTTATAGGATGGTTTATATCAAATCTTTTCTTAAAAAATAAAATAACGAAACTTAATTTGGATTATAAAAGAGAAATTGTTTTAAATGTTTTTAATAGTGTTTTTCAAAATATTTTTTATCAACCTAATGATGGTATTAAAGAAACAACAATAGCAAACACTTGCGTATTTCCAGCTAGTGATAATTTTAAATCTAATGATTACATTAAAGCAAAGTATAAGAACATTGGATTTGAATTTTCTGATGTTTTTATGGAAGAAGAGAATGAAAGAATAATTACTGATGAGAGAACTGGAATTACTAAAACTGAAAAATATTATATTACTTTGTTTAGAGGACAATGGTTGATTTTAGATTTTAATAGACATTTTAAAAAAAGTGTACGAATTATAGAAAATGGTTTACGTAATGCAATGAGAAAAAATTTTAATATCCCTATGAAAAAAGTAGAATTTGAAGATGAGCAATTTAATAGAATTTTTTCAGTTTATACTTTAGATGATTATGAAGCATTTTATATAGTTACACCTACTATGATTAATAATATTATGAAATTAAAAAACAAAATAAAAAATCAAATTTTATTTTGTTTTATAGGTAACAAATTGCATATTGGAATTTCAAATAGTAGTGATTTATTTGAACTGAATATGCTTAGAAAAATTAATTTTGATATAGTTTCTGAAGAAATACTTAACGAAATAAAACTAATAACTAATTTTGTCGATTTATTGAATATGGATGATGATTTATTTAAGAAGAATAATAACTAATAAGAAGGGAAACATTCTTAAAAAGTAAACATCTTTCGAGTTACAAGGAGCGAACGAATAGTTCATCATCATTATATTTTGAAAAATATAATAACACATGGGTTTAATAAATAGTCTAAGTTTTTACTATTTTTACTTATAAAAGTAGAATAAATAAAAATAGTTAATATAAGTGATAAAAATTACTTACAAAAACTATTATACGAGGAGTGAACTAAATGAATATAACAGTTATGTTAATTATTTTGATAATATTTATAATAATATTATGGATTATTGGTACGATAAATAAAATTAATAGATTAGAGGTAAAGATTAGTGAAGCAAATTCTAGTATAGATATTGCACTTACTAAAAGATATGATGTTCTTACAAAAATGATAGCCACTGTTAAAGGATACACTCATCATGAGGAAAATACTATGTTTGAGATTGTTAATTTACGCAATGGAATGAGTACTAAAGAGAAAAATGAAGAATATGAAAAAATGAATAGAAATATAGAAAAATTAAATGTTGTTGTAGAAAATTATCCTGATTTAAAAGCAAATAGTAATTTTCAAATTTTGCAAAAATCTATTATTAATGTTGAAGAAGAATTAGAAGCTACTAGGAGAATGTATAATTCTAACATATCATATTATAATCAGATTATTGTCAACTTTCCTACATCTATTATAGGGATGATTATGAAAAAGAATAAAAAAGATTTTTTTGAGGCAGAAAGTTATAAAAAAGAAGATGTTAAGATAGAGTTTTAAAATTATTATTGTATATTATACTTGTGTAATGGTGGTGATAGAATGAAGATTATAATAGGTAGTCATGTTTCATATAAGAGTAATAATCAACTGTTAGGAAGTGTAGAAGAGGCTTTAAGTTATGGGGCTAATACTTTTATGTTTTATACTGGTGCTCCTCAAAATACTAAAAGAGGAGCTATTAATGATGAATATACTTATATGGCATATAAATTGATGAAAGAGAATGATATGGAGTTAGAAAATGTGATAGTACATGCTCCTTATATTGTTAATTTATGTAATGATAAAAATTTTGATTTTAGTGTTTCTTTTTTGAAACAAGAAGTTATAAGATGTGAGAGTTTAGGAATGACTAAATTAGTTTTACATCCAGGATCAAGTGTTGGATTAGAGAGAAATCATGCTATTAGTAATATTATAAAAGGATTAAATATAGTACTTGATGATAATCATAATGTAGTAATATGTTTAGAGACAATGGCTGGTAAGGGAACAGAAGTAGGGAAAACTTTTGAAGAGTTAAAATATATTATAGATAATATTAAAAATAAAGATAAAATAGGTGTATGTTTAGATACTTGTCATATAAATGATGCTGGTTATGATGTAAGTAATTTTGATAAGGTGTTGGATGAATTTGATGAGTGTATAGGACTTGATTATTTAAAATGTATTCATGTGAATGATTCTAAAAATGAGTTAGGAGCACATAAAGATAGACATGCTAATATAGGGATTGGTACAATAGGTTTTGATAATTTAATTAAGGTTATTTATAATAAAAGAATAGAAAATATTCCTAAAATATTAGAAACTCCTTATGTAGGAGAAGATGATAGTGATAAGAAGAGATTATATCCACCATATAAATTTGAAATAGAAATGATTAAAAATAAAAAAATGAATGATAAACTTCTTGAAGATATAAGAAATTATTATCAAAAATAGTTATTTAAGGTTGATTATTTTATATCAATCTTTTTATATTTATTATTAATAATTAATGAAATTTAGTAAATTTATTGAATATTTTAAATAAATATGATATCATTTTTTATAGAATAGTAAAAGAATAAGAGGTGAGTATATAAGTGAAATTTAATAAGATCTTATTAATTATCTTAGTATTTATTATTTGTATGTTTGCCATAATGCTTACTACTAGTTATGCATGGTATTCTTTTTCAAGTGGTAATACATCATTTGATGTTGCTACTAATAATGATGATATAAAAGTTACTTACAAGACAGGTATGTATATTAATACTACAACTGCTATTCCTATTACTAATGATGAAATAATAAGTAAGGCTGATAAAAATAATTTTGGTATAGATTTGTCTAAAGAAGAGTTAGTTGGTAGAGTACTTGTTAGTGTTAGTTTAGTAGATTTAGAGATAGATAAAAATCTTAAGGATAGTAGTTTTAAGTATGATCTTGTATATAATGATTCAGTTGTGAGTAGTGGTAATTTTAGTAAGGCTGATAAAAATGAATTTATGTTGGCTGATAGTATTACTTTAGAGAGTTTAAATAATAATAATTTTGAATTAAGATTATATGTTTTAGATAATGGGGAAAATCAAAATAGTTTGATGAATAAGAAATTTAAAGGAACGATAGCTGTTAATGTAGTATCAAGGTTAAAGACAAATATTACACAGGTTGGTAGTGATATTTTAATAAGTAGCATAATAGTAGATGGTCAAAAAACTGTAAATATTCCTACTAATGGAACTTATTCAATGGTAGCAAGTTGCAAGAAGGGGAGTTCTTTAGAGTGGAATCCAGTTAGTAAAACTATTTCTTATACTAAGGGTAGTAAATCTGGTGATAGTTGTTCTCTAATTTTTACTACTGATAAAGATTATAATTATCAGCTTTTAAGTGAAATGTCAGTTGGTAGTTATGTAAAATATCAGGCTACAGGTGGAAAAGTTGGTAATAATAGTACAAACTGTAATATTTCGGCATCATCATCTAAAGTGGGAGATGGAGAAACAGAAGCTCCAAATTCTTGTAATGGACAAAATGCAAAAGAAGATTTAGAAGAAAAAAATAATGGCTACGGATATTGTACAAGTGAATTTAGTAAGTATACGACAACTGGCTGGAGAATTGCTTATATAGATAAAGCGAATGGAGGACAAGTAGTGTTGATTTCTGCAGGAGCTCCAGAATGTGTTTCTATATCAAATTTAAAATATGCTGAAAAGCTTAATACTAAGGCATTAAAATATTGTAATTCTAAGTTTGTTGATGGTAATTGTACTTGCCGTGATAATGATAATGATGGTCTGTGTGATAGTCCTTCTTCGGATACTTGGGCTTTAAATGGCAATGATTTTTATAATATAGTTAGTAGTGGTAAGCATTTAGTAGGAACTACTAATATAAATAATACTTGTTATGGAGAGTATTCAAATCCTAGTTGTGGATATAATAATGATCTTTTAGATAATGGTGGTAGTTATTTATTTAATGAAATGAGTAGTAATAGTATAGTTTTATGGAAAGATAGACACGTAGATAGTGCTAATAATTTTAAAGTATCTTATGGTTTAAGACCAGTAATAAAGCTTTCAAAAACAGTTAAGGTTATATCAGGAACAGGAACTATGGATGATCCATTTGTAATAAATAATTAAAATAAAAAGGTAGGTGTTAAGTAAGATGAAAAAAAAGAGTATATTAATTATAATATTAGTTTTAATCATAATATCTTTATCTAGTCTAACTAGAACGAAAACTTTAACATCTAAAATAGTTAATTATAATGGAAATAATCTAAGAGTTAGTATTGATGATAATGAAGAGAAAAAACTTCCAACAACGGGGAATTATTATTTAACTTCATATAAATGTAATAATCCTAAGACTAAGATAACGTGGGATAGAGAGAATTATAAGTTAGATATAAATAATCAAAACAGTAATAGTGGTATATCTTGTAATTTAACTTTTAAATCTACGCCTTTACTTAGTGAAATGTCAGTTGGCAGCTATGTTGATTATACTGCAACAGGAGGGAATATTGGAAGTAAAAAAGTAACTTGTTCTTCTGGAGATATATCTTGTACGGGCATAATTGCCAATTCTTCTAATGATGGAACTTATGGATATTGCAAAGATGAAAAATACAAGTATACAACAAAAGGCTATAGAATAGCTTATATGAAACAAAATGATTCTTCAGAAAAGCAGGCTTTCTTAGTGAGTGCTAGTTCTTTAGAATGTATAAATAATATAGAAAATGCAGATACTAAAGCTATTAAATATTGTAATTTAAATTATGTTGATGGTGATTGTAGTTGTCAGGATAATGATAATAATGGAGTGTGCGATAGTGCTTCTTCAGATGTGTGGTCTATTAATGATAATGATTTTTATGCTATAACGAAAGAAATATCAGGAGTAGGAAGAAAATTAACAAATTTTTCTTCTAAATTAGATGCTGTTAATTGTGATAATACTTTTTCAAGTAAAGAGTGTGGCTATAATAATGATATATTGGATAATGGAGGATATTATTATTTTAATGCTAAAAGTAATAATAATAGTATTTATTGGGATCCTGCTGTAAGAAGTATTAATACCAAAGAAAGTGGTAGTTTAGGTTTAAGACCAGTTATAAAAATGTCTTCTAATGTAGTAGTAACTGGGGGGGATGGAACTATAAATAGTCCATATACAATTAGTAATAATGATATCATTATTAATGATGATAATAATAATTATGTTAATAGTAATGATATAACTATTAATTTACTTGGAACAAATATATCAACATTTTGTGTTAGTAATACTAAAGAATGTAAGAATTATGAACCTTTTGCTTCCAAAAAAATATGGAAATTAAAAGAAGGCGTTGGCGAGAAAGATATTTATGTATACTATAAGGATAAAAATGATAAGATTATCTCTAAGATTCATAAAAAGATAGTAGTTGATACGACAGCACCATCTAATAATAATATTAAGATTGTAAAAACAGTTAAAAATATGATTTCTTTAGATATATCTTCAGCAGGAGCAGACTATATGTGCTTTACGGAAGAAAATAATTCTTCAAACTGTGAATGGTTAAACTATAATAAAAACTATACATATACTTTAGGTAATACAAAAAATGGTAGTAAAGTTATATATGGCTTTTTTAAAGATAAAGCAGGAAATATAAGTAGTAAGAGTTTAACTTATAAATGTAAGACTTGTAGTTCAACTTTTACAGCTAATTACACATTTGCACCACCTGCTACAATAGATAGTATAAATCAAGAGAATTTAATAAAAATAGAAGGGAATTGGCAAATTGATGAACAAAATAAATATTTGAAAAGTTCTAATTATAATCAAAATGAGACTACAAGTACAGCAATTATAACGTTTACACCAACATCATTATCTAATTTATCTTTTGATTATGGAGTATCTAGTGAATCTAATTATGATAAATTGACGATAGAATTAGAAAGTGATGGTAGAAGAAAAACTTTAGTTAATGCCATAAGTGGAATAAAAGAAGGAACTATTGATGAGGAACAATTATTAGCAAATAGTACTTATAAACTAATTTTATCATATAAAAAAGATAGTATAGGTAATAGAAATAGTGATATTGGTTATATAAAAAGATTGACTATAGAGTAGAGGTGATCTTATGTGCAGTCAGCTAAAGAAATATAAAAGATTAATAATAGTATCAATTATAGTGTTTGTAATTATAATAGGGGTAATATATTTATTAAATCTTCCACCTAAAAATAAAGAAGAAAAAATAAATGTTAATGATGTAACGGTTGTAAAAGATTCTAAGGATCCTAATATTAGGGATCTTTATCATCAATTAAATCCTGAGGAAGGGATTTTGTTTGATTTGATGGGAACAGATATTAATAAAAAGTATTATGCCTACTATTATAGAGAAAATGAATTGGATTTTGCTAGTTTCGATGATACGTTAAAAACGTATTTAACAATTAATAGTGTTGATTATAAAACATATCCAAAGAATAATAATTGTTATAAGATAAAAAATGATGATTTGAATATTATATATCATAAAATTTTTAAGACAGATAAGGATTTATCTTTGAATATAATTAGTAATGGTAATCCTAGGATAGATAAAGGGGATAATGATATTTGTATTTATGATAGAGATAATGTGACTTATAGTAAGACTGTTGATACATATTTTGTTAATGCTGTTTATCAAGATAATAAACTCATCATATATGAGAGAGTTGCCTTTATAAATATTATTGGTGATAATATAGAATTTTATAGTGATGTTGATATGAAAAATAAGATATATACTTTAGTTAGACAAAATACAGACTTGGATTTTATAAATAATTCTAATGTAGTTTCAAATGTACTTTTAAAATATCAACAGAATTTTAATATTTATACTTATACATTGATTAAAGATGGGGGATATTATAAATTTGATAGTATATCATTATAAGAAACTAAAAAAATAAGAAACTTAGAAAAGTTTTCTTTTTTAGTATAATCTTTTTTTAAAATGTATTTTATCTAAATTGACAAGATATATGCCAAATGATATAATTGACTTAATAATAGAGTATAGGGTGATGCTATGTTTAAGTTTATAAAAAATAAATTTTTATTTATCGTTGTTATAAGTTGTATAACATTGGTTTTATTGATTGTTGGGGCTATTTCTCTTCATAAAGATACTAGTCAGAGTTTTAGTGATGCTGGTTATGTGTTATCTACTACTAAAAAGCAAAATGCTAAGTATTATTTTACAGCAAATACTAAGTATAAAGATAATGCTGATAATAAGGTAAGCTTTAAAGATGAAAAAAATAAGCCAGTAACAGTAGATCCTACTAGTTTTGTTCATTATAATGATGGTTCAATTGGTTATTTAACTAGAGGTGCATTAGTTAATTTGGATGAAGTTAATTCATCTATAATTTCTTATTATAATGTTAATAGAGATAATTTAATAGAAAAAGATAATAATAAATATAATGTAAAGAGTAATGGTAAAGATATAAATGTTAGTGCTTTTGTTGGTAGAATAAGCGATAAAAAATATATCATAGCAGGTTCTAATTTATCTTTAGAAATCCCTAATAAACAAGATAAAGTGACTGGAGATTATTTTGAGGTATTGTTTATAGAAAATGGAATTGTAAAGATTGATAATAAAGATGTTAGTTTTCAAGTAACAGCTCAAGATAGTAATATATATGTTAATAATAATATTATTATTAATTTGGGTAATCAAAAGATTTATTATGATGGTAGTGCTAAAATGTTATTATCACAAATTACTATTAATGGTAATGAAAATATCGATTTAGATGTAAACAATAAAAATGGTAGTGGTGGTGATGGTAACGGAAGCGGCAATGGTTCTGGAAATGGAAGTGGCAATGGTTCTGGAAATGGAACAGGTACTACAACTACAACAACTAGCGATGGTGCTGGGGGAGATGGAGACGGTACCGGAGAAGGTGCTGGTAGTGGTGATGGAACTTCTACAGATGGAATAGAAAATGGCACTGGAAGTGATACTAATACAACTGGTGATGGTACAGGAGATGGAACTGGTAGTAATGATGGTGCTGGAACTGGTTCTGGAAGTGGAACTGGTGGCAAAGTTGTTTCTACTTCAGCCAAGGTTGAGCTTATAAGTGCAGATGTTACTTCAACTACAATTGATTTAGCAATGCAATTAAATAATGCTTCTGCTTTAACAGGAACTTTAGTAGCACAATTAACTAATGTTCAAAGTGGAGAGAAAGAGACTCCAATATCTATTCCAGCAGTGAATGGAACTTTTAAGGTAACTAAAGTTGCACTTCATCCTGATACGGAATATAATTTAACTATTATTGAAACAGATACTAAGAGTGATAAACAATATTTTCAGAAAACTTTTAAAACTAAAAAATTGGGAATTAGTTTAGAAAAACAATATGCAACTGATAATTCTTTAGCATATGATATTAATTTTGATGAAAATTCAGAGGTTGAGAAAGTAAAAGTAAGTATATATGATAATAATGGGGCTAATGATGGAATAAGTCCTAATACATTTATAGTATCTAAGACAGACTTGAATAAAACAATAGAATTTATTGGGTTGAATTCTAATAGTAGTTATTCTGTAAATGTAGAGACTATTTGGATAGGTAATGTAGCATATACAGATCTTTATACGATAAATAGAATAGATACAACTTTAACTAAAACGCCAACTTTATCAAATATAGAGGTAAAAGCTAATGCTGAAGAAATTAAGTTTAATATAAAAATTGGTAAAATTGATGATCCAGATAATAGTATATCCGCTTATATTTATAAAATTTATAAGGCTGATTCTATAGGGTTAGATAATAAAGAGGAACCAGAACTTGTTTATACAACAACTAAAAATGATAGTGATCCTTTAGAATTAAATTTAAATGAAATAGAAGAATTGAAAACAGGGGTTGATTATCGATGTAAAGTAATTGCACAGTATTATGATAATGAAATGGTAAGAGAATCAGAGTCTGATTATAGTGGTAACTTTTTGATAAAGAGTAAACCTAATGTATCTTTTAAGCAAGAAACTGCTACTATGAATAAGATAATTGGAACATTGACTTTAACAGATGCAAATTGTAGTGTTCCAGTAAATGGTCGTAGCTGTTTAAATGAAAAAAATAATTTTATATTAAGATATTATAAATTAGGAGATGACGAGACATCAGAAAATGATACGCAAATATCTTTTAATCCTAATTCTCTTGATTATAAATTGACAATGAGTAATTTGTCATCAGATACAACTTATGTTGTTAAAGTTTATGGTAACTATTATGATGATGATAATAATTTACATACTGATGTGCAAATTGGTGATCCTTTCTATGTAAAAACTGATGAGAGTGAAAACTTAAAATTAAAGATTATTGGTGATAATAAAAGTGGTACTAATAAAGATGGAACAAGTAATCCTGCTAATGTGGTAACTTTTGATGCTGTCTTAAGTAAACCACAGGATTCAAATATTAATGAAGAGGTATCTAGTATATCATTAAAGTTATATAGTGGTAGCTATAATGTTGCTGATAAGCTAATTGGTAGTTATACTATTAAAGATAAGGCTACTATTGAAGACTTCTTTAGTAGTTATACAATTACAAATACTAAATTTATAAATGAAAAGTTAGGAGCTTTAGATAGTCTTCAAAAAATGGTTCAAATAACAGCTAATTCAACTAATACTTTAAATGGAACTTATACAGTTGAGATAGATAAGGTGTTAGATTCAACGGGGAAGAATGAGATAAAAGTTGAAGACAATATTTATACATTTAAGCTAACACCTAGTTATTATTTGGATTCTAGAATTGAAACAAATCAAAGTTATAAATATATAAATGTGACGAAGATAATGAAGAAAGATTTATCTGAAGAAGAGTATGCAACACTAGCGAAAACTATTAAAAATTTAGATGAATTAAATGATGATACAGTAGTTGGGGTAACTATTGAAAATAGTATAAGTGACTCTTTTGTTGATTCGGCTTTTACTTATGAGAAAGTTATTGTAGATTATGTTATATATAATTCTACAACTAAGAGAGAAATAAAGAGAGAGTCAGTTGATATGGGAAATAAATATCAGCCAAAAAGTAGAACGATATATTTAGATGCAACTGAACTTGATGATGGAAAGAAGTATTTTACAAGAGGCTATGATTATAAAATAAGTTATGAATTGAATTTTAAGACAGAGTCTGGAGATAATCCTACATATACTAATAAAGCTTTTGAAAGTACTCAAAGTATAGAAAGACAAATGCCTATTATTACGCAATATGTATCTAATAGTACTACTAGTAGTGTAACGTATAGATATAGTATAAAAGATATTGATGAAGCTTTGTATGATAAAAAAATGTATTATACAACAACTAAAAATACAGATTATAATAGTTCTAGTGATGAATTAGTAGTAGATGGTGAATATCATGATGTAGTAATACCACTAACAGAAAGAGATAATTATTCAGTATATATAAATACTAAAAATACTAAGGGAAAAAATACTTATACGGAGATAGCAAAATCAGAGTTTGAATCAAATTATGAGTATGGAAATGAAAAATTGTATGATTTAGTTAATGATAATGATAATACATTAAAAATTAAATTTAAAAATAATGATATTACTAATAGAGCTGTAGCTTATAAGGTTGTTATAAAGGCAAAGGATAGTAGTAGTATAGCTCCATATACAAGATATTTCTTAGCATCAAAATTATTAGAAGAAGAACAAACGACTAATGATGAGTCTGAAACTCCTGCTAAAATAAAGTATATAAGTATAGACTATGCTAATATAAATAAGTTTATGGGACATAATTTAGAAGTTGCTGTAACAGATTATTATGATACAGGTTTAGTAGGAATAAATCAGAAATTTCCAGATGGTTTAGTATTAGAAAATAAGGAAAAAGGTAAATACTTAAATATTTATAATGCTGGTTCTGATGTTGAATCAACCAATGAAGAACTTTCAAGTTTAGATGGAATATATATGTTAAGAGAAAGTTATGAACAAGATTCAGATAATATCTTTATTTATAACTATTTAGAAAATACTAAGAATTATAAGCCATTAGATGGTGTTCTAAGTTATGGTAGTGATAACTTGGCTAGTAATATTGGTATAAGATATAATTTATCAATGACAAGAAATGGATTAGTATTTAATTATGAATCAAAGGATTACGAGGGATATAATTTAAAGAAATTAAGAGCAGTATCATTAAGTACTTCTAGTAATCAATATAGATTTAATAGTATTACTCCTAGAATAAGTGTAGATACATCAAAAAGTACTATTAATAGTATAAAATTAGATATAAAATCATCTGGTATATATGGTCAATTTACTAAGAATGGACAGCCACATAATAAGTATTATATAGATATTTATAGTGATGCTGAACTAACTAATAAACTTACAACTTTGACTAGTGATTTAACAATAAAAGATGGTCAAGCTACATCAGATATTGTTGAATATAAAAACTTAAAGCCTGATACATCATATTATGTTACTATTTCGGCATATCTTGATGGAAAATTAACAAGACTTTATGATATTGATTCTAAGAGTGGTTATGTATTAAAAACTTATGAGGCTAAAACTTTATCAGCAGAAAATATTTTGGAGAAAATAACATTCTCTGTTAATCCAGTAGAATATGCTGGAGAATCATCAAAGAAAGAATTAAAGTGGCGTTTAAAGTTTAGAAATACAGAAAATTATAAAGTTAGATTTGAATTATATGATAAAGATAATAAACAAGTTAATTTTGATGGAACTGAGGCAACTAAATGTAATACTAGTTCAAATGGTACATCTACTAATGCTTATGTTAATGGTTGTTATATTCAAGTTGATAAAAGCAATATAGCAGATATTAATAATAAAAATCAGATTTATAATTTTACAGGTGATAATTTTGTATTTGGTGGCTCATATTATAAATTAATTGTTTATGCAGTTCCATTTACAAATGGTAATTATCAGGAAGATGATAAAATTATTTTGTATCAAAATGATTCGTTATCATCAACACAAGATACAACTATTGTTGGAAAAACTGGTTATTATATAACTATTCCTACATTAGAAGAAGCAACTTTTGACTTAAATAATACTTTAGTTTCTGGATATCGAGGCACTGATAAGAATGGTGAGTATTATATTGAATTTACGCCTACTGTAAATGATTTAAGTAAAGTAATAAAGTATGGTAAATATCAAGTTAATATAAAGGATTCAGCAGGAAAGTCTGTTCAAGATCCTATAGATGTTAATGTAAATAGCGTTAATAAAAAGATAACTTTTTCTGGTCTATCAGCAAATACTTTGTATTATATTGAGCTTTCATATCAAACATATCGTAATAATAATGGGTTGACAGAAGATGAAAAGATAAGTTCAACACCATTTACAGATTTCATTTATACACCAGTTGATGCTGGAATAACACTAGGTACAATAACAGCACAACAGAATGGTAATAAAAAAGTAATATTAGCATATAATGGTGCTTCAAATATGACCAATAATATAAAAAAGGTTAAATATACAATATCTCAAAAAGGAAGTAGTAGTAAGGTTCAAGGTGAATATCAAATAACTTTAGATAATCCAAATATATTTGAAATATCTGCTGATAAAACACCAAAACTTACTTTAGATTTTACAGATAATAATAATGGCTTTTCATTAAAAACTGGTAATACTTATATAATATCAACAAAATATTGGTATGAAGAAAATGGTAAGTTAGTGCCATTAAAAGATAAAGTTACAGATAATGATACATTTACAGCAATATTAAACTTGTAATTAGGAGGAAGAAATAATGAGAAAATATAATAGTAAGACCAAGAGAACTATAATAATAATATTATTAATATTTGTAGTATTTATTGTTATATTTTCTCTGTTTTTAAAAAGATATACTGAGGTAAAAAAGACGGCGTATACAGTTTCTGCTGGATCAATATTATTTGATAGTGAACAAAATAAGATAACTACTAAGAGTGATGGAACTATTAAAGTAAAATGGGGTGGAGATTATTACTTAACCTATGAGAAGAAGAATTATAATTTAAGTAAGCATGCTGTTGTATATAATAGTAATACTGGAGATATAGCACTATATGGAAAATTTTATGAGGTAAATAAGAATGGTAAGGTTTCTGTTAAAAAGAATGAGACTAAAGTAAAGAGTTCTGTTATATCAAAATTTTATAAATTAGAAGATAGAAAATACTTGATAGTTGATAGGACTATTGAAGCTGTAAATTCTTCTTTAGTAACAAGTAACTATTTGATTGTAAATTTAGATAAGTCTGGTAATGCTACTTTAATTAATGATAAGGTCAGTTTAAAAACTATAACGCCTACTAAATTAAGAACGTCAGCTTATACTTTTGATATTGCCAATGAATTACTTAACTTTGGAGGCGATGATATAAAGCTAAAGAAAATTATTGGAAGTACAAATAAGTATGATGAAGATACTTATGATTTAAATTCTGATAGTACAAAGACTACTGATGGTAGTAATTCATCTAAATCTAATGGAAAAGGTAATGGAACTGGTAGTGGTTCAGGTACTGGAGGAAACGGAAATGGTGCTGGTGGTACTGGAACTGGCACAGGCGATGGTACTGGAACTGGTGGTAATGGTTCGGGTATTGGAGGCTTTGGCAGTGGTGGAGGCTCAGGTGCTGGTGGAAATGGAAATGGTACTGGTGGCAATGGTTCATCTGGTGGTCATCAAGGCTCTAATACTAATAGTAATGGTACTACTAAAGATAATAATTCTGATTATAATAATAATTACGATAGCGGTATATCTGATGAGACAGTTGATCAGATAATTAAGGCAACAAAGAATACTTCTGTAATAAGAGTTAATTCAAATATTAATTCAATTTCTGTAGATTATGTAGTATATGATCCAGATAATGAATATAAAAGTGTATATGTTGAGGTAGAAAATACTAGTACAAATCAGGTAAGTACAATATATTTATCTAAGACAGATACGAATATTTTGATAGATAATTTAACACCAAATGTTTATTATAATTTAACTTTTAAATATAGTTATAAAGAAAATAGTCAAACTAAAGAATATACATTTGATAATTTTGGTATTCATACAGTAATACCATCAATATATTTAACTGCTACAAAGGTTGTTGATAATAAAGTATATTATAAAATAACTTTAGATAATAAATATAATATTTTAGGTGGTGCAGTTAATTTATTGGTTAATGGTCAAATAACAAAAAGTGCTAGTATAGCCCCTAAAGGGACAACAGCTCAAATTAGTGGAAGTGATTGTTATTTTGATTTATCAGATTTAAAATTAAATAAAAAGAATAATAATGTGATAACTTTAAAATTAATATCATTAAGTTTTAATACTTATACAATTAATCCAGGTACTACTTATAAATTTAAATATTAGGAGGAATTATGAAGGTAATAGATAAAATAGTAAAATTTTTAAAAGAAAATTATAAATTAATTATTCCTATATCTTTAATGGTAGTTATTTTCATAGCATTCCTAGTATACTATAAAATATCTATATTAGATAATTATAGAGAATATAAAGAAGAAAATGTGTATCAATATTTTTATGGTAAAAGATATGATTATAAGGCTAAAATTGGAGTTAATAGGAAAAAAGAGATTGTTGAATTATCGACAACTGATTATGATATAACTTTTGATTCTACACCAATATATTATAAAAATAAAGATGTAGTTGTTTTTCCAAGTAATATGAGTGTAGTTATGCCTACATTAAATTGTTCTGAGTACTTAGCTTCTAAGTATTCTAGTATAACTAAACTTAAAGATAATTATATATTAAAAACTAAAAAATATGATAGTAAATTGGGACGCTATTTTCTATATGATGGTAAAGATTTATATTTCTTTTTAGATGAAGTTAAAATCTCAGTAGGAGATAAAGAAATAACATTAAGTCCTATGTCATATGTAGTTGCAACATCTACTACATTGTCATATTACGATAAAAAAACAGATACTTATAAAACTATATCTGATTTAAATGGTGATAGTGTAGCAGAGGGTGAATATTATAAGATAAATTTGACTACAGATCAAATAGATTATTATGGAGATGAAGTTATTTTAACTTCTAAAATAGATGAATTAAATACTATTGATATGAAAGGCGATAAATAGTTAATAAATCAACACCAATATATTTTGGTGTTTTTTGTGTAGGGTAATATTTTTATACGCAAAAATAGTTATGTAAAGAGGATTTGATATAGGTCATTTTGTAGTTCTTTACATTGACAATAAAATTAAATTTTGCTATACTTTTAATAGAATATGGATAGGTCCATACAGGAGAATGGAGATGATTTTTGTGGAGACAGTAGAGGCAGCTATAGCAACAAGTATTGGAATAATGTTAGGTCTTGCTTTTTTAGGCCTTGGAATAGGAGTAGGTTTGTTAGGAGGAAGAGTGGCTGAGGCAGTTGGGAGAAATCCAGAAACAAAAAATGATGTTGTTCACTCAATAATGACAATATTAATAATAACTTCAGTATTCTTGTTATTTTTATTTATATTTTGTTTCTTCTTATTATTCTATAATCCATTTATTTCTTGATTATTTAGGATATAATATTTATGACATATTTATTTATAATAGCATGTCTTGTGATATGTTTGCTTGTTTTTCTTATGTTTTTAATACTGAAAAAAACAGTCAAGAAAATAAATACACAAACAAGATTATATTTTGTTGATAAATCACAAGAATATGATTATTTAATTAAACAAAAAGTAGATAAACTTAATCAATTAGATAAAGAAATTAAGGAAAAAGAAGCTAATAAAAAGGAAACGGTTATAAGTAATAATAAGCAAAACTATGATTTTGATTATAGTATTATAAATTTATTAAATAATACAGAATATCAAAATAGAAATATATTTGAATTAAATAAAGAGATAGATAATAAATTTTCAATTGATTATATTTCTTTGATAAAAAAATTTGTAGCATTAACAAAGAGTGCTGATAATCAATATAGTTTTTGTAATAATATAAAAAAGAAATTTACTAGTGATATGGTATATAAATTGAAAATAATGTCTGATTTAGAGTTAAATAATTATCTAAAAAAGACATTAAGTGATGATGAGTATAAAATATATAAATTGTTTACAGAGACAAATACTAATCCTAATATAGATAATTTTATAAATTATTTAAATGAATTAATAGATTTAAATAATCCATTAATTGTGGTGTATGTAGGAGATAAGAATGAAAATTATGATTACTTAAGTGATAACATTAAAACTATATATTCAACAGATATTTATAAAGGTATAAAGATAAAATATCAAAATAAAATTTATGATTATAGTCTAAATGAAAGGAATGTATAACATGAATGATAAATTTAATGATAATATAGATAAAGCTATATCAGATATAGAGGCTAATAAAAATGTTTATCCAACTGGTAGAGTTACAAAAGTTAATAATTATAATGTGGAGGTAACTGGATTAAATGATGTAGCTTTTTATGAAGCTGTTAGTATATCTGATAAGGCGGATGGATATGTAATGGGAATATATCCTAATAAAATTATTATATCTTTAGTAAATATCACGAAAGATATAGTACCAGGTGATATAGTTTATGCTCTAAAGAAAGAATTTAAATGTAAGTTTAGTATGGATTCAATGGGTAAAGTTATTGATATTTTTGGTAATGATTTAATTGCTGGTAAAAAATTTGAAAAGACAGTAGATGTAACTTTAGAGAATAAAACAATTCCTATTATGGATAGAACTGCAGTTAATAGAGAATTTTTGACTGGTATATCTGGTATTGATTTGATGTATCCAATAGGAAAAGGTCAAAGACAGTTGATAATAGGAGATAAGAAGACTGGAAAGACACAAATAGCACTTGATGCTATTGTAAATCAAAAGGGAAAAAAAGTTATTTGTATATATGTTGCAATAGGTAAAACTAAAAAGGAAGTAAAAGATATTTATTATGAATTGACTAAAAGAGGTGCAGCTAGCTATACGATAATAATAGCTTCATTTAACGATGAGTTACCTACTAGAACTTATTTAACTCCGTATGCAGCAACATCTATTGCAGAATCTTTTATGATGCAAAAGTATGATGTTTTAGTAGTTTTTGATGATTTAAAAAAACATGCTGATGTATATCGTGAAATAAGTCTTATGAGTAAGAAAACTCCTGGTCGTGATGCTTATCCATCAGACATATTTTATACACATTCAAGATTATTAGAAAAAGGGGCACAGCACGTTGGTGGAGGCTCTATTACTATGTTTCCAATAGTTGAAACAAAAAGTTCAGATATAACAGATTATATTTCTACAAATATTATCTCAATATGTGATGGACAATTAGTATTATCTTCTAAAAACTTTGCTAAAGGTGAAAAACCTGCGATAGATTACGGATTATCAGTATCAAGACTAGGTGGTAACGTACAAACATCTGATATGAAAAAAGTTGGTAGTAAATTAAGAAGAGAACTATTATCATACTTGGAAGTAAGAGAAGTTTATGAACTTGCTAATATTGATGAGATGAGTAAAGAACTTCAAAAGAAAATGAAAGATGGTAAAGTAATGTTAAATAAATTAAAACAGTATAAATTTAGTCCAAGAACAAAGGAAGAAATGAAACAAGATTTTAATTTTATATTTGATGATAATGCCAATAAAAATACAAGTCAAGCTAAAGATGATGGAAGTAAGCAAGAACAATCAGCTACACAAGAAGAACAAAAGGAAAAATAAAGTGAGGTGCTAGAATGATAGTAGGTAAGATTATATCAATTTTTGATATTAGTATTGAAATAGTTTTAAGCGATAATAGTATTAAAGTTGGTGATATATTAGAGGTACAAAATAATTCTAATTATAGATTTGAAGTAGTAGAAATTACTAATACAACTGCTACTTGTATAAGTCTAGAAACTACTAGGGGACTTAGAAAAGGTGAAGAAGTAGTTTTAGTATCTCATGGAATTCATGTAGAATATTCAGATAAAGTTTTAGGAAGAATATTTAATTCATATGGTAAATCTATTGATAAAGAAGAGTTTAATAGTGAAAAAACTGCTAGAGTAGATCATCCTACAACTACATTAAAAGAATTAAATATTGAATCTCAAATATTATGGACTGGAATAAAGGTAATAGATTTCTTTGCACCTCTTCAAAAAGGATTTAAAATGGGATTATTAGGAGGAGCTGGAGTAGGTAAAACAGTATTAATAAAAGAGTTAATTCATAATGTATATACTTCATTAAATTCTAATGCTGTATTTACTGGTATAGGAGAACGTTCTAGAGAGGGACAAGAACTTTATTCTGAAATGAAAGAATCAAACTTGTTGGATAAAATGTCAATGGTATATGGACAAATGGGTGATAATCCAGTATCACGTAGTAAGGCTGTATATTCTGGACTAACTATTTCTGAATATTTAAGAGATGAAAAAAAACAAGATGTTTTATTATTTATTGATAATATCTATCGTTTTATTCAAGCTAAGGCTGAGATTGCAACGGAGTTAAAACAAATATTAATAGGTAATGGATATCCTGCTGATATGGCTAGTGAAATGAGTAAAATAGAAGAAAGAATAAACTCTAATCAAAATGGTTCTATTACCTCTGTTCAAGCTATATATATACCAGCAGATGATTTAACTGATGAATCAGTACAAACTATAATGTCTTATATGGATGGACAAATAGTATTAGATAGAAAAATAGCTGAGTTAGGTATTTATCCAGCTATAGATGTATTTAATTCAACTAGTAAATTAGTTGATATTGAAAAAATTGGTGAAAGACATTATAACTTGGTTGAACAAGTTTTAAAAACATTAACAAGATATAATGAATTAGAGGAAATAATAACAGTACTTGGTATTGAGGAATTATCTGAGGAAGATAAAGGTATATTTTATAGAGCTAGAAAACTTAGAAATTATTTTTCACAGCCGATGTTTGTAGCGGAGCCTTATACAGGAATACCAGGAGAATTTGTAAAAATTGAAGATATTCTTATAGATGTAGAAAATATATTATCAGGAAAATATGATGATATAGATGAAAGTAAATTTTTATTTATAGGAAAATATCATGAATAGTAGTGATATAAAGGTTAGAGTCTTTGATATGGAAGACGGTTTATTAGAATATGAGAATATCAAGAGTGTAAGAATAGTAAGTAAGGATTATAATTTATTAATAATGAAAGATTATATGCCGATAATAGGAGAAATAAATGGAAATGTTGATATTATAGGCCAAGATACAAATATTTCATTTAAAAAAATAAAAGCTTTTTATACAAATAATAATAATATATTTAATTTAATGATAGAGGAATAATGAAAAATATAAATATAATGAATGGCCTAGTAAACTTTTCTGCTGTTGCTTTATTATTTCTCTTAATAATCTTTATAATTTTTACACTATTCTGCAAAAAATTTAAGTTTAATAAAAAAAATATCGAATTATATGGTTTGTTTTTAAATTTGGATACAAAATCTCTAATAGCAATTTCTGCTATGACTATTCATTATTTATTTTTAGTGTGGTGTACTATAACATTTGAAGGATTAAATGTTATATATGTATCTTTTATATTTATTTTAGTTTTAATAAGTGATGTAGCATTAGATGATTTTAAAAAACTTGGAATAGATATAGGACTTAATATAATAAATTGTGGAGCAATTCAGCTTATATATATAATTTATAATTATTTAACTAAAGAAGTCTTCTCTTATATTTTATTAGTGGTTTTAATTTTATTAATTTTATTTGTATTCTTATATTTTACCTATAATTTCTTAAGGCAGATAAATAATAGTGTTATAAAGCATAAGTATGTAAATAAGAATAAATATAAAATTTAAGGAGGAAATTATGAGTAGCATAAAAAACGTTGTAAAAGTAATGAATTTCCACTCTTTACTTAGGGTAGATAAAGCTAGAAAAAAGGCTGAAAAATATTTAAGTGTAGGTGAAGAAATCACTAAAATTTTAACAGAGATATTATATAATAAAAATTTGGTATTGGATAAACAAATACTGATGCCTGATAAAACAAAACCTATTTTAGATATTTATATTGCGAATGATTATGGTTATTGTGGTGATTTTAATTCATCTGTTAGAAGAGCTATAATGAAAAATATTGATAATTATAAGATAATTATAGGAAGTAAGATAGTTTATAAAGATAATAAAACAGTTTTAAAGTTAGAAAAAGATTTATTCAATCAAGAATTTACTCAAATAAGACATTATATTGAGAAGTCTTTGCTAGATATGTCTTATAGAGAAATAAATATTTATTATAATCATTATTATACTTCTACAACATTTGAATTTAAAAAAGTTAATGTTTTTCCTCTAGAATTTAAAGGTGAATATTATTCAGGAGTAGATTATACTGCAGAGACAAATTTACAAAATATGTTAAAGAGTTTAGTGGCGTTTTATATATGCTATCAGTTAAAGATGTGTGAATGTATAAGTGAGGCTGCTGAGAACTTGAATAGGAATCAAATTACTAGTATGGCTCTTGATAAAATAGAAGAAAAAGAGGAAGAAAAAAGAAATCAATATTTAAGAAAAAGGAATGAAGAAGCTTGTTTTAAAAATGTAGAGAATTATAAGAAAATTATTCAAATAGGTGATAATAATGGATAAAGAAAAAGAGAATGTTACTAATCAAACATTGATTCAGAAGATAAAGCAAGTTCAAGAGGAATTACCTAATATAACATTACCTAATATGGGAATTATAACTAATGAGAAAAAAATTGAGATAAATAGTCAGGATTATATACAACATAAGGCTGTTAGGGAGGATTAATTATGTTAAATAGAAGAGGTCAAACACTAGTAGAATATGTTTTAATAATTTCGCTAGTTACAGTAATTGCGATAGCTGCAGTTAGAATTTTTGGAGGTTATTTAAAAGATTCTGTTACTAAAATGAGTTGTTCCATGATTGGAAAGGAATATGTTGAGACAAAAGTAGTAGGAGAGGCATATTGTGCTGGTGATGAAGATAGAATGTTTAAATAATGGAGATACAGAAACTTTAAACATCTTGTTGACAAAATAATTAATTAATAGTAAAATAAATACCCAAACAAGGGGGTATTTTATTATGGATAAAGATGTAAAAGCACTAATATGTGATATAATATTACTGTTATTAATTATGGTAATATCTATTCCTATATGTGTAAATGCAAGTCGTGATTATAATAAGAAGAAGTATGTTTTACAATCTGATAATAATATAAGTGTAAGTATATCAAATGAAAATTCTAACTTTTTTGTTAACATATATAATTATAATTCTAGATCTAAAACAGTAAATTTGATTTTAAAGACAAGTAAATTTTCTAATAATTATAATATAACTTTAGATGATAAGTTTTATAATTTAGATGAGATTGCTAGAATAGAAGATGATAATTATTATTATTTTTATCTTGGAAGCTACAAAATAAAAAAACATAAACAAATAAAGTTTGATCTTAACTTAATGGGTGATGAAGTTTATGATGATAGTATTCAATATAGTTTTTTAACAGAAGCATTAAATTAAAAAAGCGTTTATTTTAAGCGCTTTTTTTCTCTTTGGTTTTAATATTCATAATGATTGGCAATATAATAGGAACTCTGCCTGTTTTATTTGATAAGAATGGCATTAATCCATTGATAATTTCTTGCTTTAAGTCACCATAAGTGACGTTTTTGTTTTTTAATTTGTTGTTGATTATGTAAGATGATGTTTTTTCTATTTGTTTTATTAGAATTTCGTTTTCGTTAACTAAGATATATCCTCTAGTAGTAACCATTGGTGTTGCTAATAATTTTTTGTTATCAAAATCAACGTTTGCAATAACTACTAATATTCCATTTGATGACATTAATTTTCTATCCTTTATTACTACATTACCTACATCACCAATTCTAGAACCATCAACATATACATCACCAGCAGTGATTTTTCCTCCTCTGGTAATTTTGCTTTTGGAGATATTTAAAACATCACCATTTTCTAGGATAAAGGTATTTTCTTTTGGAATATCACATAGAACAGCTAAATCACAATGTTTTTTTAACATTCTATATTCACCGTGATATGGTGCGAAGTATTCTGGTTTGAATAGTCTAATCATTAATTTTAATTCATCTTGATTAGCATGGCCAGAAGAGTGAATTTCATTAGTGGAATTTGTGTATACTTTAACGCCTTTTAAATATAGTTTGTTTATTGTTTTAGCAACACTAGCAGCATTTCCAGGAATAGGAGATGATGAGAATATTACTGTGTCATTTGGCATAAGCTTAATTTGTTTGTGACTACCATTAGCAATTCTTGATAAAGCAGCTAATGGTTCTCCTTGACTTCCTGTACAAAGTAAGCAAATTTGTGATGGCTTTAATTTATTGGCTTCATCTGGTGTTACAATAATTTTTTTATCTTTTATGTAGCCACATTTTATTGCAATATCAATAGATGTGTCCATACTTCTTCCAAATAAAGCAACTTTTCTTTTGTTTTTTCGGCAAATTTCAATAATGTGTTTTAGTCTGTATATATTTGATGCAAAAGTTGCTAATATAATACGATTATTTTTTTCATTAGTAAATATTTCACTTAAGTTATCATCAACGATAGATTCACTGACAGAAGTTCCTTTTACTGTAGCATTAGTAGAATCACTCATTAAAAGCTTAACTCCTTTTTCTCCTATTTTAGCCATTTTATGTAAATTAGACATAGGACCTATAGGTGTTAAGTCCATCTTAAAGTCTCCTGTCATAACAACTGTTCCGTTAGGAGTGTCAATAGCAATACCATGTGAATCTGGTATTGAATGGGTAGTTCTAAAAAATTCTATATTAAAGTATTTGGTTTTTATTTTTGTACTTTCATTGTAAACATATAAGTTTTTATATTTTATGTTTCTTTCTTCTAATTTTTTATCGATTAAAGCTTTGGCCTGAGCAGGAGCAAATATTTTAGGGATATTTACTGTTTGCAATAGAAATGGAATACTTCCTATATGATCTTCATGTCCATGAGTTATAAGTAAAGCTTTAATTTTATTTTCATTCTCTTTTAAAAAAGAGTAATCAGGAATAACATAATCAATTCCTAGTAAATCATCTTCTGGAAACATAACTCCAGAATCAACAATAATTATTTCATTTTTATGCATTATACAATACATATTTTTACCAACTTCGCCTAGTCCACCTAGAGCGAATACTTGCGTGTTAACTTCTTCTTTCATTTAAACTTCCTTTCTATAAATTAATAATTAACCGTTTACAAAAATAAAAAATCTTTTAGAAAAGTTCCACTAATAAAATGATTATACTATAAATTAATTTAAATTTCAAGTAGCTACTTGAATTTTGGAGTATTATATATTATAATTGAAGTAATAATAAGGAAAGAGGTGTCAAGAATGACATTAAATGGAGGAAATAAGTTTAGTGAAAATCAATATTATGAAATTTATACAATGAATAGTCAAGATACAGGAAGATGTGCTGTTGTACTTCCTAAAAATTTGAATAATGGAATATCTATGTTAGTTGATCTTAATATGAAGTCTAATTTTGATGATTTAATTAATAATGTTATTACTAAAGATGATTTAATTGGTAAAATAAATGAAGAATATGATAAGATATCAAAAAAATATCCTTCTGGAGTAATTATGTTTCCTATGTTGGATAGAGGCGTTTTAGCTGATATAATTGGTAGTAATGATAAACAAAAAATGATAGATGAAACTAAAAAAATTAGTGGTGTTACTAGTGTAATATATAGTGATTTAACAGTTTCTGGAATAGAGAAGAGTAGAATTAATCAAAAACTTATAATTATTGAAAAAAATGATATAGATATAAAATTTGTAAATTGGTTGAAAGAACAAATGCCAAGTTTTGTTGATGGAATAGATTATCAACAGTTAACTGTGGAAAAACCAGCAAATAATGATCCATTTGCTAATATTAATCCTTTTACTGGAGAGGCTACTAATGTAGAAGAGAAGAAAGCACCAGCAAATGATATTTTTGGACCAAGTACTGTGGAACCACCTAAAGAAGAAGTTAATAAAAATGATATTTTTGCATCTAATTCTGAACCAACTTCAAATGATGTTTTTGAACCTAAACCAGTGCAAGATGTTAATTTAAATAGTAATTCCAATCAAGATAGTTCATTAGCTGAGCCTAAGATAGTTCCAGTTGAAGTTTCAAAGAATGATGAAAATAATGCTAGTAGCACTAATGAGGTAGAAAACGCAATAGATAAAAAGAGTGGAGGATTTGCTAATTTATTAATTCTTTTAGTTATTCTTACAGTTGTAACGGTTGTTAGTATTCAATTAGGAAAATTTTTATATAATACATTTGGAGCATAAAAATAAAAATGATTTAATTTTTGATATGATTGTTGTTTCGTTAGTATTTATGAAACATAATCATATCTTTTTTAAATCATTTTCTTTAACTTTATTAGAAGCTAATTTTTTTTATTGGAATAATCCTATAAACCAGTTATTACATATGTATAGATTAACAATGTAAGTGGTAATAATAATTATAAAGAATATAACAAAATCATTTTTTAATTTGAATAATATTTTCTTTAAAATTACAAGTAATGATAATAATTCCATTAATAAGAATAGAATTACTTGAAGTCTTAAATTGGTGAAACCAAACTTTTCTATGTATAAGAACATTCTGTAGTATGAATTAAATATTAAAAGGATAGAAAATATTATTAATGATAAAGTTAAGCCTTTAATAATTTTATTGTTATTTATTAAATCTGTTTTGTATAGTAAGAATAATATTATAGAGAAATTTATTATAGTAACAAATAATAGTTGGAAAAATCCTTCTCTTGCATAACTAGAATAGATGTATCCACTTGGTATTTTAAGAAAATTACCACATAATTTGGAAATTTCTGATATAAGAAATAGAATGAATACAAGATTGATGGTTGCTAACATAGAAGTAATCATAGTGCTATTTGGCTCTATTTTATTATTCTTTTTGTTGTCTGTTTGTTTAAAGTTAAGTATATTAATTCCTATAGAAAAGAGTATTACAAAGAAGATTATAATCCATGTGATGGTACTTATATCTAGTATGCTAGAGGTGAATGATTTTACATTGTATAAGAATTTTCCAAAGTAATCATCAGCACTGCTTAATAGGGCTAAGATGACAGAACTTAGAATTATTCCTATAAAAATTCCCATAATACTATTAATGATTTTCTCGTTTTTCTTTTTAGAATTATCAAGTTTTATGTACTTTAGATTGCTTCCTAAGTTTTTAGGAAATAAATTGAATACTAATGGAATATTTTGGAGGGTTAATTCGTAATTTTTATCTATTAACATAAATAAATATATTGAAATTAAGATTGGTAATATAAAAACGTTAATTATTTTATTGTTGCTATCTAATTGTCCATTTAATAAAGATAAAAATATATTACAAATTAATATTAAAATGATGGGTATTAGTAATAAATAGGCTTTTTTATTTAGGTTTTTGTTTTTTGCTACTAAAATAGAACTTGATAAGGTAATTATAAGAAATGGAAACATAATTGTTTTAAAGTACCAATTTATATTTAATTTACTGATGATTACTATTAGTATTGCTGATAGTAATGAAACAATTATATTTTTCTTTTTTTGTGAATTAGTCATTTTCTTCCTCCTTATATTCTAAGATATCTCCAGGTTGACAGTTTAATGCTTTGCATATTGCTTCTAAAGTGGAAAATCTTATTGCTTTAGCTTTGTTTGTTTTTAAAATTGAAAGATTTGTGGTTGTAATACCTGTTTTTTCACTTAATTCATTTAATGACATTTTTCTTTTTGCCATTATAACATCTAAATTTACTATAATCATGTTTATATCGTAAACTCCAATTCGCTTTTATATTCTCTTGCAACCTTTATTACTTCTGCTAGAATATAAAAAGAAAGTGACATTAAAAAACTTAGTATTGCAACGACAAAAGAGAGTAATGTTGGGATAAATATAGTTTTAATTATGACTATAAGAAATAATAACATAAAAAGTACTGTCATTATTCGTAGTGATTTTTCAATTTCAATTCTAAAAGGGTTTCCTTTATAGATAATAGTGAATAGGTTTACTAATTTGTATGTAATTCCTAAACAGATAATATAACAAAGATAAAAAGCAAATTTATAAATAAAATTATGAGTGTTGAAACAATCTACGGATTTATCTTTAAATATATCATATAAGTTAGGTAAAAATAATAAACAGATTATACCTACACATAAAATAACAATTAAGACTATTGATATTATTTTAGCTATTAAATTTTTTTTCATTTTTTCCTCCTTCACTTAAATAATATTCTACTTTTTTATAAAAGTCAATATATTTTTTATGATAATCGTAAAATGTGTAAAGCGTTTGGCATAAAAAAAAGATCTATTATAAGATCTTGTTATTTGACTGCTGCTTTTGATACAAGCTGAGAGTTGTCATATAGTACGCTTAAATGTTTATCAAATTTTTCTAATAGTTTATTATGAATGATGTCAAATTTTTCACATGTTTCTTCATATGTTTTATTAGTATCTGTATTATTTTTCCAGTTATCTATACCTAAAGCAATTTCGAATTGCTCTTTTCTAAAGAATAATCTAAAACATTCAATAGTTCCAATAACATCATCAGGTAAACTTTTATCAGGAAAGTCATCTTTAGTATTAATAACTAACATTTGCATCTTATTTATCATTTGTTCTTGATTTTCTTTTGTAGTATTAATGTAAAAAATATTATCAAGTAATCCAGAAAATAATCTAATAACATCATCACTGTTATTTATTATGCTACCATTATCTTGGATTAAAGCATCAACAAAAAGAGAAGCTTCTTCTTGTTTTTTAATTTCTGTAATTATATCTGCATCTAGTGGATAAGTTGTCTTTTCGCCACAACATTTGCATACTCTTACAATACTGTTTCCGTTAATATTATAACTTCCATATATGTGTCCATTGTTACATTTACTCATATCATATAATTCAATCAGTTATATAACTGAAAGCCTTTCTATTCATATTTATAATACCTTTTATTGAATTAAAAAATAATTACATTTACATTGTATCACAAAAATTTACATAAGAACATCTTTTCTAGTTTTTTTCTGAAATTAAAAATATATATTAGATAATTTTAGTAAAACTATTGTATTTTTTTTTAATAATAAGTATAATTAAATCGTAAGGAAAAAAGAAAGGTTAGACAAAAGGTGAAACAAAATGGATAATACATTTAAGATAACAACACATAATGATAATGAAACAATAGAAGTAGCACAAAATTTAGAATCAGAAAAATTTCCTAATATGGTAATCTGTTTAAATGGGGATTTGGGAAGTGGAAAGACTGTATTTACTAAAGGATTTGCTAGTGCAATGGGAATAGATGAGATAACATCGCCTACTTTTAATATAGTAAAGGAGTATGTTGGTGAATTGCCACTTAATCATATGGACGTGTATAGAACAAATGGTAAGATAGATGATTTGGGAATAGATGAGTATTTTAATAATGGAGGAGTAACTATTATTGAATGGGCAGAAATGATAGAACAATATTTACCAGAGGAGAGATTAGATATAACATTTAAGATTGTTGGTGAAAATAGTAGAGTATTGGTTATTAAACCTCATGGTCAAGAATATATAAAGGTATGTGAAAACGCACTATGATAAGCTTATTTATAGATACATCTTCAAGTGATGTATCTATTGCTATTATTAAAGATAATAACCCACTCTCTATTATTAGTAAAAATATGCCAAATCAACATTCAACATATACAACAAAGTGTATTTATGATGCTTTAGAAGAAGCAAAGTTAAATGCAGAAGATATAGATAAAATAATGATTGTAAATGGACCTGGTTCTTTTACAGGAGTAAGAATTGGAGTAACAATAGCTAAGGTGTATGCTTATCTTTTAAATAAAGATATAACCTGTTTATCATCTTTAAAAATATTAGCATTGGCACAAAAACATGATAATATACTTTCATTAATAGATGCAAGACATGATAATTATTATATTGGTCTTTATGATAAAGATAATAATGAAATTATAAAAGAACAATTTGCTAATAAAGATTTTATTTTAAAATTAATAAAAGAATATAATCCTATTTGTGTTAGTAATAAAGAGTTTTTAATTGATGATATAGAGGTTAGAAAAGTTGATTTAGATATTCCTAAAATAGTTGATTATTATAAAGAAAAGGCTTGTGAGAATTGTCATATGGTAGTACCTAATTATCTAAAACTGCCACAAGCTATGGAGAAGAGATAATGTTAAGAGAGATAGAATGTGTAGATTTAAATAATCCTTTTTTGAAGAGTATAGAGTTTTATGATGGCGATAATGTATTTGGTTATCTTAATTATTCGTTAGTTTATGATAGAATAGAAATTAATGATTTTTTTGTTGCTGAAGAAGAAAGACAAAAGGGAATAGGTAAAAAATTGATGAGTTATTTAGTATGTATTGCTATAAATAATCATGTTATAAATATAACTTTAGAGGTAAGAATTAGTAATGAAGTAGCAAGAAACTTGTATAAAAAGTTTGGCTTTAGAGAGGTTGCTCTTAGAAAGTTTTATTATGGTGATGAGGACGGTATATTAATGGAGAAGCAGGTGATGTAAATATGGATATATATTGTTTAGCAATTGAGAGTAGTTGTGATGAAACTAGTATGAGTATAATTAAAAATGGGGAAGAAGAGATAAAGACAGTTGTTTATACGCAAATAGATACGCATAAGAAATATGGTGGAGTAGTGCCAGAAATTGCTAGTAGACAGCATATAGAAAGTATTACTATTGTTTTAAATGAGTTGTTAGAAAATAGTCCTGTAAAATTAGAAGATATAGATATAATAGGAGTAACATATGGTCCTGGTTTGATAGGTTCTTTGCTTATAGGACTACAATGTGCTAAAACGATATCTTTAATAACTAAAAAGCCATTAATACCTGTTCATCATATAGCAGGACATATATATGCTAATAATTTAGAGAAAAGGTTACAATTTCCTCTAATAGCATTAGTGGTTAGTGGTGGACATACAGAACTTATTTATATGGATGAAGATTATTCTTTTAAAAAGATAGGAGCAACGCTTGATGATGCTGTTGGAGAAGCTTATGATAAAGTTGCTAAAATTTTAGGTTTAGAGTATCCTGGAGGACCTAAAGTTGATAAGCTTGCTAAAATTGGGCATGATACATATAGTTTGCCATATCCACTAGATGATAATACATATAATTTTTCTTTTAGTGGAATAAAAAGTGCTGTTGTCAATTTGGTTCATAATGAAAAGCAGAGAAATAATGAAATTAGAGTTAATGATGTTTGTACAACATTTCAAAATAGGGTAATAAAAGTTATAACTAAAAAAACTATGCATGCTATAAAAGAATATCATGTTAAAAATTTAGTAGTAGCAGGTGGAGTTGCAGCTAATAGTGCTCTTAGGGAAGAGTTAGAAAAATTATGTTATGAGAATGGAATTGCTTTATCAGTGCCTCAGATGAAATATTGTACGGATAATGCTGCTATGATAGGAGCGGCTGCATATTATGCATATAAAAAAGGAATAAAGGCTGATTTAGAATTAGATGCTATGGCAACAGATAGTATTTATAATAGTAAATTTGTTTAAAGAGTAAACGTATAGTATAAAAAGCAAAAAAAAGTTAAAAATATTAAAAAAGCTCTTGATTTCTTAAAAATAATATTATATAATTAAGAAGTCATTGAGTTATTGCCTGATTAGCTCAGTCGGTAGAGCACTCGGCTGTTAACCGATAGGTCGTAGGTTCGAGTCCTACATCAGGCGCCACTTATGATTGATACAGATTCAAATTTATGAGTCTGTTTTTTGTTTTATATGATTATTCAATATTTAAAAAAATGCAAATATTAGAGATAATGCAAAATTTTTCTTTTTTTTTTCTTTTTTTTTTGATATAATTTATTTATGTTCTCGTAGCTCAGCTGGATAGAGCAATCGCCTCCTAAGCGATAGGTCATGAGTTCAAATCTCATCGAGAACACCATTTTTTTAATTTTTTAACTAATAGAGCTTATTATATTATGCTCTTTTTTATTATATAAGAGTTAATTACTATTGTTTGTAAATAAAAAGACAGATTTAATAAATATTAAATCTGTTTAACTACTTAATGGTGTCCCGCATGAGATTCGAACTCATGACCCTTTGATTAAAAGTCAAATGCTCTACCGACTGAGCTAG
>CAKPER010000007.1 GCA_934149245.1 uncultured Bacilli bacterium
ATACATCCTATTTTATCAAGTTCTGTAATAATAATATCTTCAACTATTCTTTCTAATTTTGTCCATAAATTTCCATAGCCATATATTCCACTCTCATATTGATAAAGTTCTCCTAACTTCATTAAAATACTTTGTCCAGAATAATCCTTATCAATATCATTTAAATTTATTTTTTTTATATTTAAATTACTAAGTCTCATATTCTCATCTCCTTACAACTAATTCTAACATACTTTTATAAAAAAATAATAGAAAACTTAAAAAAGTTCTATCTATAATACTTCTTTTTTATATTTTAATAATTCTTTATACACTCCATCCCAACTCAAAGTAGCACATTTAATACGGGATGGTTGTTTACTAATATCATCATATACAATAGCTTCCTCTATTAAATCTTTATCATACTCTTCTTCTTTTATCATATTATTATAATTTTTAATTATCTCTATAGCTTCATCAATAGTTTTTCCCTTTAAAAGGCTTGCCATTATATTAGTACTACTAGTACTAATAACACAAGCCTCACCATCAAAAGAAATGTCTTCAATAACATTTCCTCTAAATTTAATATATAAATCTAAATTATCTATACATGTAGCACTTCTTGTATTTGTTTTTTGATAATCAACATCTCCATCATGGCGGCATCTATTATTACAATTATTATAATTATCTAATATAATACTTCTCTTAATATTTTTATCCATTCTCTAACACTTCTTTCAAACAATAATTCTATATTATTTCATCATAAATATTATCTACTTTCTTAATAACTTCAATAAATTTATCTACTTCTTCTTTAGTATTATAAAAAGCTAAACTAATTCTACAAGTATTATTCACATTAAAAACATTATTAAGAATTTTAGCACAATGATTTCCTGCTCTAACACAAATATTATATTTATCTAAATATATTGCTACATCTTGAGAAAATACTTTTTCTACATTAAAAGCTACTATACTACCTACATTATTTTTATTATAAATTAAAACATTATCAATATCAGAAAGCTTATTAACTAAATACTCTTTTAATTTATGTTCATGTGTCAAAATCTTATTAATTCCAATAGAATTAATATAATCAATAGCTGCTCCCATTCCTATTACACCAGCAATATTTTGTGTGCCTGCCTCAAATTTTATAGGAACTTCTCTTAATTCCATATAACCATCATTAGTAAACATTGCATTCATATCTCCACCATAGCTAATAGGTTGCATCTTCTCTAGTAATTCAAATTTACCATATAAAAAACCAACTCCAGTAGGTCCATACATTTTATGAGCACTACAAGCTAGAAAATCTATATCATCAACTTGAACATCAGTCTTTATATGACTTATACTTTGAGCTCCATCAACAACTACTAATATATCTTTGCTGTGAGCTAGCTCGCATATTTGCCTAATAGGTCTTATATCTCCAACAACATTAGTTATATATGCCAGTGAAATAACTCTGGTTTTATCACTAATAGCCTTTTTAACATTCTCTATAGTAACCTCATTATCTTCATTAAGTTTTATATATTTAACTTTTATTCCAATCGTTTTTTCTAGATAAAACCAAGGCAATATATTACTCGCGTGTTCGCTTTCAGTAAGTAATACTTCATCATCCTTCTTTAAATATTTTCCAAAATAACCAAATACAACTCTATTTAAAGAATCTGTAGCGCCACTTGTAAACACTATCTCACTTCTATCACTAGCATTTATAAATTTTTTTATCTTGTCTCTAACGCCTTCATAGGCATCATCAACTTTTAAACTATTTTTATAGTCTCCTCTATGAGCATTAGCACAATAATTACTATAATAATCAACAATACTATCTATAACAGGCTTAGGTTTTAATGTAGTAGCCCCATTATCAAAATATATTAAACCATTATCAAGCATTGGAATATCTTCTCTATTCATAAATTACACCTCCCTTATTTAAAAGTGATACGTATCATCTATTACTTTAAGAATTCTCTCTCTTTCCTCATCATCAATTACCAAATCAGCAAAAATAATTCCTTTAATCATCAATTTAATAGCCTCATCTTCTCTGATTCCTCTACTCATCATATAAAATAAATCTTCATCATTAAATCTACCAATAACTGATCCATGTCTAGCCTCTACATCATCTTCATTAATAAGCATATTAGGACATATCTCAGCTGAAACATCTCCCATACACATAATTTTTGTATCCTGATTCATACGACAGCCAGAATTTCCTTTATCAAGAATACTATCTATTAAAAATTCTATCTTACTACCATCACTACCAACACACTTATTATATACATCACTACTAACAAAACAATTATTATGATATATTTTCATATTATAATTATAACTTCCTTGACATACACTAGAAAAATTATAACTAACCTTAGCTCCCTTACCGTCTAAATAAATAGCTTCATCTCTATCTGAACTCTTATTACTGTCAAATCTAAATAATAATAAATTACTATTTTCTCCCAACTTATATGTAATATGCTCTTCTAATTCATTAAAAGCACTATAAACAAACAGCTTTATACATACACAATCTAGAATTTCTATGGCTAGACTAACATTATCACTATTAAGTATCTCTAACTTATACTCTCCATTTTTTCTAAATACAAGCTTATTTTCTTTAAAACTAATACCATCAATTTTTGTAGTTAATAATTTATTACTATCTATTATTATTTTATTCATCCTCATCATTCCTGCCAACACTATTATTACTACTATATTTAGAATAACCATTTTTTTCTATATCTTTAACCAAATTATAATCTCCAGTCTTAACTATTTTCTTATCTCCAACTATATGTACATAATCTGGTTTTATATATTCTAATACTTTTGCATAATGAGTTATTATTATAAATGATGTATCTTTATATTCTTCTCTATATTTTTCTAAGTTTTCACAAACAATCCTAATACTATCAACATCTAATCCACTATCAACCTCATCTAATATTATAAGTGATGGTTTTAATAGTTTTATCTGTAGCACTTCATTTTTCTTCTTCTCACCACCACTAAAGCCAACATTTAAGCTTCTATGGATAAGTTCTCTATTCATATCCAACTCTTGAACACCTTTTTCACAAGATTTTATAAAATCATAAAGTCCTATCTTCTCTTGAGCTCTTTGACTCATAGCCGTTCTTAAGAAATCTTGATTGCTAACGCCCTCTATCTCTTGGGGATATTGCATGGCTAAAAAGATACCAGCCCTGCTTCTCTCATCAACACGTAAACTTAAAATACTCTTACCATCTAGTAAGATATCTCCATCGATTACTTTATATCGTTCATCCCCCATTATAACTCTAGACAAAGTACTTTTACCAACACCATTAGGTCCCATAACCGCATGGACTTCGCCATCACCGATACTTAAATTAAATTTATCTAAAATAATTTTCTTATCTACTTCTACACATAAATTTTTAATTTCTAATTTCACAATAATCACCTCAGGTAATAATATTATAACACTTATCTATAAGATTTTAAAGAATTATCTAAACTTAAAAAACATATATTTTACTAGGAGTGTTGTATATGTTAAAAAAAATAAAATTAATTGCCATCATAAATATCTTTATTCTATCCTTTATATCTCACTATATCTATGATTTATTCCCCTCTATTTTAATATCTTTCTTTTTTCCTGTAAACGAAAGTATAGCAGAACACATGAAAATTATTTATACATCTACCTTAGTATATGGACTATTTGACTATTTATTATTAAAATATAACAACATAAAATTTCAAAATTTTCGTCTAAACCTTTTCCTAACAAGTACTCTTTCAATAGTAATATTTTTAATTATTTACCTTCCAATATACACATTCTTTGGTGAACACTTAATAATAACCCTAATTATTCTACTCTTAACTTATGTTATATCACAATATATTTCCTATGTTATACTAACACAAAAAAATTACAATCATCTAAACGATATAGCTGTAATTTTTATAATCTTAACCTATATAACTTTTATTATTTTTACCTATAATCCTCCTAGAAATCCTCTATTTTTTGATACACTAAACAAAGGATACGGTATTATAAACTTCTATACTTTAAATAATTAATGTACTAACTTTGCTATTACTAATAAATATTTTTTCGCATAAGCTTTATAATTAGGATTATTACTACATGTTTGCATAATAAGAATTTTATCTTCACTAGACACCTCAACTTTTGTATCATAAAGCGATTTACTCTTTAATTTTTCTAAGTGTTCATACCATCCTTTTTTGCTATCAAAATTAAGATTAACATAAGTAAAATCACTAGTTTCTACATAAACAGAAAATATCTCATATCTATATAGAGAATTTTCTGTTTTTAAATCTATATATTTATGATTATTATAATAATTTACATCATAATAGTTCTCTAAATTACCAAATGGTGTTTTAATAAAAGAAGAATTATGACCAAATAATAATAATTTATCGCTACTATCTAAATCAATTCTATAATCAGCAAATATACTCCCATGTTTATAA
Source organism: uncultured Bacilli bacterium (assembly GCA_934149245.1). GTDB lineage: Bacteria > Bacillota_I > Bacilli_A > RF39 > UBA660 > RUG11198. The sequence goes on from CAKPER010000007.1 coordinate 4,546, forward strand.
TAATTTTTATGGTAGTCATGACTTAAATAAAATTCATTATCACTACTTTGGGCAATTGGATAATGAAATTCATCTTCGCCTTCAATAGAAATTACGCCCTTTATATCAGAATTGTTATATTCATTCTTTAGTGATGTAACTTCTGTATCTACTGGTGTGGTATCTTCTTCAGTAATCTCTGCAAGCTCCTTAGAAGAGACTTTCTCATTTTTAACTAAAGCTCTATCTTTATACAAAAAATAAGAATACAAAGACAAACACACTAAAAACCAACTTAAACAAATTAAAACTATTTTTTTTAAATTCATCCTAATCACCCCCACCCCAATTGATTATTTATCTTAACTGAAAAAGCGATAGCTGTCAACTATCAACTTACTCTTAACAAATATAAATTTTTCCATAATATAATATTATTTTCTGCTAAAAAGCACCCTAATTCAGCACTTTAAATAATATTTCTACCTATTCCAAAAAGTAATACAACTATTAAAAGTAGCACAAAATATCTATTAGGAATTTTACATATAATCTTATCCTTACTATCTGTAATATACAAATATGCTCTATATAATACATAAAGAACAATAAAGGGCCACAAAATAAAAACTAATTGATTATAGCAAAATGCTTGGTAAAACTTTCCTTCTATTAATGAAAATAAACATCTTGTAATACCACAGCCAGGACACAATAGTCCTGTTAATTTATGAAATATACATGGTATTCCAATTTTATATTTTCTATATAAAAAGTAATATCCATAAAATATTAAAATAACTATTAATATTCTGAACATTACCTTAAAAAATCTTTTTTTCATTTTAAGAAAACTTATTTAAATCACTTTGCATTAAACAATAATTAACAATTCCTAATCCAACTAAAGATACTATTAAATATATTAATGAATTATCTGAAATAATAACATTATTTTTAGTACCTGCTCTATATAGTTTTTGTCCCATCTTATAATTCCAATATATTCCATAAATTCCACACGTAATAATTGTTAATATTACTGCTAAAATACCTGAAGTATCGTTTGTCTCATCACTTACTAAATTAGCATCATCATTTATAGAAGCCATCCAAAACAAGCCATATATTCCACATGTAACAAGAGATAATATAACTGCTATAGCAACATTTCTATTAGTAACTTTAGTATGTCCATTATAAACATTATTTATAATAGTAGTATTAACTGTTGTATTACCACTTTCTCCAACTGAACTACCACAAGTACCACAAAATACAGCGTCATCTTCTAATTTAGCACCACATTTACCACAAAATTTACTCAAATTTATTCACTCCTCTCCTAACACTATAAGTATACTAAACTTATAGTAAATTTACAATACAAAATTTATTATTTACAAAAAAATATCCATTTGCTATAATTATAAATAGGAAGTGATAAAAAAATGGATGCCTTAATGCTACTAATTTTATGTATAATAATAATAATTTGTTTACTATCTGGAATATATATCTATCTTTACAATAGAATTCAAGATTTTGTTGTAAAGATAAACGAAGTAGAATCAATAATAGATAATAATCTTCGAAATAAATATGACAACATAAATAAGTGTGTAAGTATTATCAATAGTGATGAGAGTATAAAAAAAGATGATGATAAAAAAGTATTTGAAAGTATTGTTAAATTAAGAAATAGAAAAATATCTAATTTTGATCTTGATAGAAAATTAATAGATGCTAATAATCAATTTTATAGTCTAAAACAAAAATATCCTTCATTAAATCAAAGTGAAGAAATTAAAACTCTTAGTAAAAAAATTGAAGATTGTGATGAAAAACTTGATGTTAATAGAGACTATTATAATACTAATATTTCTGAATATAATAAATTAATAAAATTATTTCCTACTAATATTGTTGCAAAGCTTTGTAAATATGAAGAAAAACTTTATTTTGATCGTAAAGATATGTCTGATGATGATTTTAATGATTTTAAATTTTAAAAGAAGACTAAAACCAAAGTCTTCTTTTTATTTATTCATTTTAATTAATACTTCTTCGCCATCCTTTACAACTTCTCCTTCTTTAACACTCTGTTCTTCTACATATCCATTTCCTTCTACTTTATAATTTACCCCCATCAATTTCAAGATGTTAGTTGCATCTTTATAAGATAATCCAACAAGATTTGGCATTTTTTTATCATAAGTATCCGTAAGTAAAGCAACAACACTACCATTATACAACTTACTACCATTACTTGGATATTGTTTAATAATCTTCTTACCACTACCCAAAACATATAATTTCATACCACTCTTACTTATATCACTACTTATATCTTGAACATTTTTATTAATATAATTAGTAATTTTATAAGTTTTTGTTTTTACAGTATTAGTTACAATATTCAAATATTTACTAACATTTACTACTACATCTTTTACAGCAGGTGCTAAATAATTAGTTGTATCTTTAGGTTTCTTTATAGCTGTATACACTATTATTTCTGGATTATCTTTAGGGTACAATCCTGCAAAAGAATAAACATAATCTGATGCTCCTTTCATATAAGTTCCTGTTTTAGAATCATATATTTGAGCTGTACCAGTCTTACCAATTATTGGATAATCAGCCATATAATAAGCACTTCCTGTACATTTTGTAGAATCTTCACATACAACACTAGACATTAAATCTTTTATTTTATCTACTGTATTAGCACTTGCAACAGTATCTATAACCTCAGAAGTAGCTTCATAATCTACCTCACTAGTATTAGAGTTAACTATTTTCTTAACAATATATGGTTTCAACATTTTACCATTATTACCAACACTAGTTAATGCTTGAACCATCTGAATAGGAGTTACTGTAATTCCCTGACCAAAAGAAGCACTAGCTGCATCTATATCATAATTAAATTTTATACTACCATTTTGCTCACGATTAAAAGTAAAATCAGTTGTTTTTCCAAAGCCATATTTAGAGTAACACTCACTAAGCTGTTTTTTAGTAATTATTTTATTATCAAGCAACTTAGCTGCTCCAACATTAGAAGATAAAGCAAAACCTGTATCAAAACTAATACTTCCCCAACCTGCTCTATTCCAGTCATGAATAACCGTTTCTGTTCCATCACTTGCAACAAACTTTATTGAACCAGAATCAAAAGTATCTGTTCCTACATACTTACCATTATTAACTGCACACATATAACTAAATATTTTCATTGTACTTCCTGGCTCATAAGTATAACCAGTAAGAGGATTAATATAACTACTCATATCTCTTTTATTTGGATCAAATGAAGGGGATGTTGAATAAGCAAGTATTGCTCCTGTCTTAGCATTAGCAACAATAATCATAGCCCATTCTGCTTTACTATCTTCTTCCATTTTCTTAACAGCATTTTCTGTAAATAATTCTATATTATCATCAATAGTTAAATAAATATCATCCCCATCAACAGCATCTTTTTTAAATTCTCGTCCATTAGCTATCTTATAACCATATCTATCTTTCTCGTAAGTAACATAGCCACTCTCACCCTTTAGAGTATCATCAAAATACTCTTCTATTCCAAGTTGCCCTTTCTTCCAAACATTTCCTTCTTTATCCTCATTGCTTACAGTATATCCTACTGTATATGATGCAAAATTACCATTAGGATAATATCTCTTCGTACTAGTAGTAAAACCAATTCCAGGTAAATTTAATTTTTTTATTTCTTCCATTTGTAACTGAGATAAGTTTCTACTTCCTGGACCTAATTCAACTTGATAAACTTTTTTACTAAGAAGTGTTTTAAGAACAGCAACATCCATTTTTATATAAGGTGCTAACTTCTCAGCTGTAGCATTCACATCTACAACATGAAGAGGTTTTTTACTATTCTCACTCCTACTAGAATCTAAATAAGCAACAACATTATAACTAACAACATCCTCTGCTAAAACATTACCATTATCATCTTTAATACTACCTCTTTTAGGCAACAACTTTTCTTCCTCAGTATTTCTCTTCTTTACAAAAGAAGTAATAGTATCATCACCAACTTTATAATCTACAATACATAAATAGCCAAGTCTAAAGATAAAATATCCAAATAAACATATAACAGCTATAATAAATAAATAATTAGTTCTAATTTTTTTGGTATTAATCTTCCTAGCCATATATTCCACCTCATTATAAAATAATAATATATCAAGTTGATATTTTTGTAAAGAAAAAGAACATTAGCTTTACATTTTAGTTAACATTCTTATTCTAAAAAATCACTACTTAATAGTTTTTATATTATCACTATTATAAGCAAGTCCATATTCCTGACTAACTTGTTTTATTCTGTCCAAACTAGTCATCTCATCTATCTTCATCTCTAAACTTTCATTAACATTTCTTTCTTTTTCAACTTCTTTAGTTAATTTCTGAACTTCTAAATTAACTTGAGCTAAACTTGTCTGACCACACACTATTCCAACTATAAGAAGTATAATTACAACAACACATAATTTATACATAACTCTCTCAAAACTACAAAAAAACCTTTTATTCTTTTTCTTTTTCATCTATTCACATACCCTTTCTATTACTCTTAATCTTGCACTATGTGCTCTATGATTATCTTTAAGTTCATCATCACTAGCAGTAATACTTTTACCAACTATTCTATATTTAGGCTTATATTCATCAGGGATATATGGCAACTTCTTTAATTCATCTGAAACACTACTATACTCTAAAAACATCTTTTTTACTATTTTATCTTCTAAAGATTGAAAACTAATAACACAAAGTCTTCCTCCAACATTTAATAAATCAAGTGCATCTTTTAAGGCAATTTTCAAAACATCAAGTTCATGATTTACTTCAATTCTAATAGCTTGAAAAGTTCTTCTAGCAGGATGAGTATCTCTCATTGCCTTATATGGCATACTTGATTTAATTATATCAACAAGTTCTAAAGTTGTTTCAATATTTTTCTTTTCTCTATATTTACAAATATTCTTAGCAATACTACTTGCATACTTCTCTTCGCCATATTCTTTAATAACTCTAACTAATTCCTTATAATCATAACTATTAACAACATCATAAGCACTAAAATTACTACTTGTATCCATTCTCATATCAAGTTTAGCATCTTTATGAAAACTAAAACCTCTCTCACTATCATCTAATTGAACTGAAGATACTCCTAAATCAAATAAAATACCATCAACTCTATCTATTCCTCTTTTTAAAAGTTCCTCTTTCATATACTTAAAGTTATTTCTAATTATTTCGTAATTATCACTTATTTGACTAAGTCTTTCTTTACTTTTTGATATAGCAAAATCATCCTGATCAATACCATACAAATATCCATCAGGTATTCTTTTTAATATTTCGCTACTATGCCCAGCATATCCCAATGTAGCATCAACATAAATACCATTTTTCTTTATCTTTAAATTATCTATTGACTCTTTAAGTAAAACACTCTTATGATACATAACCCACCTTCTTTATAAAAAGATTATACCACGAAATTTAATTTAAATGTATTATATTAAATATATTTACACTTTTAATTGTAAAATAAAATCCTTTTCCTAGACTAGAAAAAGATTTTATATATTCTAATATTTTCTATGACTTCTAGAGTTAATCTTTCTTAATACTTTTGTATATTCATCACTATATTTATCTGGAATAGATTGTTCTATTCCCAAACTATTACCTCCATCTCCAACAAGCATTAATAATAGTAACTCAAAATTCTTAATACTAGGCTCAGATGATAAAATATCTTCTAAACGATCATACTTATACATAGCCGCTTTCTTAGTTTCTTCATTATACATCTCTATATAGTACTTTATTTTTAACTTCAAAATCATCTCTTTATAAGTTTGATTTAACATCTCATCAAGAGTCTTTATCTTATTTATTTTCTGAGATTTTTGTTTATCTTTATCTAACTTAGTTTTACTAGAGGTTATTTCTATCACTCTTCTATTCTTTTTAGAAGAATTTTGCTTTTTTGACTCTCTAATTTCCAAATTTTTATAAACATCATTATTTTTTACAGGTAATGAAGCATTCTCTGTTATTTTAATGTCACTATCAGCCAAACAATTTTCTACCTCATCTTTTTCCAACTCTAATTCACTAAACCAATCAATTAAACTATCCCATTTTTCCAAATTATAAAATCTATTTTTTCTTGCAAACTGACTAATTAATTGTTTCTTTAATTTATCATCAAGAACTGTATCTTGCTTAAGTAGTTTAGTTGCCATATTCAATAGCCCTAGTTTTTCACATACTGCTAATTTTATTAATAAATATTTTTCTAAACCAATTTGTTCTTTAAAATCATCCAAAATATCTAAATCTTTAACAGAAACATTTCCTAAACTTATTTTACTTCTAATTTTAATTATTTCCTTTGGAAACTCTTTCTGATTATTTTGAAATTCATCAGCACTAGATTTTCTTTCAAGCTTTTCTATTTTGTCATTGTAATAGTCTTCTTCCGTGTAAAATTTTCTTAATTGCTCTTGAATTTTTTCATTATTAGGGAATTTCTTAGCTATTTCTATTGCTTTATCATACTCTTCATTATTAACATAAATTGTCATTAATTGATTTTGAATTAATGCATTTTCAGGAAATTTTTCACCTATTTCTACTGCTTTATCATATTTTTTCATCTTCATATAAACTGTTATTAACTGACTCTGAATTACTTTGTCATTTGAAAAATTTCTTGCTATTTTCAATGCCTCATCATATTTTCTAGTTTTAATATAAATTGTCATTAATTGACTTTGAAATTTTTCATCATTTGGAAAATTTCTTGCTAACTCCTTAGCTTTTTTATATTCTTCAGTTTTTACATAGATTGTCATTATTGTAATTAACTGATTTTGAATTATTCTATTATTTGGAAAATTTCTTGCTATTTCCTTAGCTTTTTCATATTCTTCAATTTTTATATAGATTGTCATTAATTGACTTTGAATTCTTTCATTATTTGGAAATTTTTCTGCTATTTTTATAGCTTTATCATATTCTCCACTTCTTATATAAATAGTTATTAATTGACTTTGGTTTTTTTCATTATTTGGAAAATTTCTTGCTAACTCCTTAGCTTTTTCATATTCTTTAGTTTTCACATAGATTATCATTAATTGATTTTGAATTATTCTATTATTTGGAAAATTCCTTGCTAACTCCTTAGCTTTTTCATATTCTTCAGTTTTTACATAGATTGCCATTATTGTAATTAACTGATTTTGAATTCTTTCATTATTTGAAAAATTTCTTGCTAATTCCTTAGCTTTTTCATATTCTTCAGTTTTTATATAGATTGTCATTAATTGACTTTGAATTCTTTCATTATTTGGAAAATTCCTTGCTATTTCCTTAGCTTTTTCATATTCTCCTAGTTTCATATAACTTGTCATCAATTGACTTTGTATTATTTTATCATTTGGATAACTTTTTGCTAATTCTATAGCTTTCTCATATTCTCCTAGTTTCATATAACTTGTCATCAATTGACTTTGTATTATTTTATTATTTGGATAACTTTTTGCTAATTCTATAGCTTCATCGTACCTTTCTTCAGAAATAAATTTTCTAATTAATTTACTAGTATCTTTACTTTTTTGCCATCTATATAAAGTTGAACAACTTATATTAAATTGTTCTGATACTTCACGGAAAGACTCCATTTCTAATAATTTTAAAATCTCCTTTTTTAATTCTTGATCATACATAGAAAAATCCCTCCTTGTAGGCTTTATTATAATTCAATACTATATAGTATGTCAATTAAAAACATTTCTTTAATTATATATCTTTATTTCAAAAAAACATCAAAATATAACTAATACGTCAATTATCTTTAACACAAAAATAAATATTATCATAAACCCAAAAGGAAGTACCAATGGAAAAAGAATTAAGAAATATTGTAACAGCACTAGGTAATTATAATGATATTCCGACATCTATTTCATCGCCTGTTTTAGTAACAACCATAATAAGTGGACTTACAATTACTAAAAGTGCTGACAAATCTATTTGGGCAGATGGGCCCTTACATATACAATAACTATAGATAACCAAACAACAGTGTCTTATACAGAACCTAAAGTAACCGACATTTTAGGTGCCGAATTAGTTGAGTTTGTTGATGGAAGTGTTACAATTGATGGCTAAAAAACGACCTCAGAACAATATACATATGATAAAACAACAAATACTTTAACCGTAAATCTAACTGACTTAGCACCCTCATAAGTTCCATCAATAACTACTAAACTATTAGTATTTGAAATAACAATTCAACTCTCTAAAGATATATCAGCTCCTAAATAAATATAAGAATAACCATTATTATTTGCCAAACTATCCTTAAGTTCAGAACTTGAAAAAACAACAACTGTATTTTTATCAATAACTATCATTTAACACCTTCTAATATATTTTATTTAATATTTATATAGTGTTAATAACAAAATACATAAAAAAAGTAATGATCCTAAAATCATACTTTATTTATCCTAAAAATTCTTTAACTTTCTCTTCATTCATAAATCCTATATTTCTTTTTATCTCTTTGCTATCTTCAAACAAAATAACACAAGGGATACTCATAACTCCATACTTTCTAGCAAGCTCTCCAGATTCATCAACATTAACTTTTATTATATCTATTCCATCTATTTTCTCTAACACTGGGCCAAGCATTCTACAAGGTCCACACCAGTCAGCATAAAAATCAACTAAAACTCTATTTTTTATTATTTCATCAAAATTTTCATCATTATTATATTTCTTTACCATTTCTATCATCCTTTCATAAATTACAATGTAAATCCTCGCTTTTCTTCATTATCCTTTAAAATTTCTTTAATTGCATCAGTTTCATTAGTTATCTCTATATCTTGTTCATCTCGAACATTAACTTTTTCCTTTAAAACAGCATCAACATAAACAAAAATCTTACCATCCATAATCTCAGATTTTATAAAATTTAGTTCATAGCCTCTACCTAACAAAATTTCTCCTTCACCATTAAATGGTCCTAAAACTTTAGTTTCCTTAGGAACTCTAATAGCCATAATAATTGGAGCTTCATCACAAAATCTCCCACTAATATTTAAAGTAGTTGATAAATAACCATATTGCATAAATTTTGGTTCTGCCAAAGAATAATTAACAGCAATTAAGTCTTCCATACTAGCTATATTGCCATCTTCACTAAACATATTTATATCTCCCGCATGATATAAAATAGCATCTTCTTCTAAAGGTTCTTGTTTATCAATAAGTAAATCTAATGCTTCTATTGTCTTAACCATATCAAAAGTATACTGTCTCAACTCACCAGTTTCTAAAAAATCATCATATGCTGAACTAGGGATTTCTGAAAAAGTTTCTTTTTTTGTGGTATCTAATCCCTTATTACTTCTTAAAAAATTATTTATATGTTTATATCCACTTCCTTGATACAAATAGAAAGCTACTCTTAAATCATCACTTGCTCCAAGAAAATCATCCATATAGTTACTTCGTCTTAAAAAATTAGCCATATCATCTATACTAGCACCTGGTTCAACAAATCCTTTAATATCTTGCCCATTTTTTCTAAAAGTATCAATAACTCTTTTTGACTTTTCAATTATTTTTTCCTGTCCATCAACAGCACTACATTCATACACATATTCTCTATCCATCAAAAATACCTCCAAAACAAATAGTCTAACACACTAACATCAAAAATATAGTAAAAATTTATAAAGCAAAATAACTATAAAATTAATTATTACACTCATCAATAATAGAACATTTTAATTCATTAAGTATATTACTATCACTTTGATAATTATCCAAAATTGTATTATCTGTAAGAATTATCTTATTAGATTCTACTAGCTTTCTAGCACTATCAATCGTAATTAATTTATTATCAAGTAAACTTATCAACACTAATGTATTAATCTCTGTGTTAGTATTTTTTTTATCACGATTTTCTACAATATTCCAAATATCACTATATGCCTTAACTGTACCATCAACAAGTCCAGATAATATTGGTGTATTATTTAATATTCCATTACCAAACTTAGAATCAGCAACTAAACTAAGACCAAATATTGGCATATTTATTATATATAAAATTATAAATGAATAAACATAGAATTCCAACACACCAACAACAATACCAAGTATTTTTGAAGGAATTCTTAAAAAGATAGTAAGTTTAAGCAACCATTCAATAAATCCCGTTATAACTATCAAAACTCTTAAAGCAAAATAAAGAGCCATGAAAATTATTATAAATGATATTAATTGATAAAACAATATATTAACTGCAGATATTCCTTTTATCAAACCAAAGAAATCAAAAAAAGGCAAATTTTCATAAAGAACAACCATCAACTTATCTTTAAAAATAAATGCAATCAACGCAACTAATATTATTCCAACAAAGTTCATTCCCTCTTTTATAGCGCCGTTTTTAAAACCAACAACACCACCCATGATTATAAAAATTACTAAAAAAGCGTCAACAAGGCTAATACTCATCATAATCCTCCTATCCAATTATCTACATTATACATCAAAAATATTTAAAAAGAAAGAATTTTATGATAAAATTATAAGACGAGGTGATAATTTTGAACAAGCAAACAACCATTACATTAAAAGTCAGTGATAAGACTAAAACTGAAATGATTAAATTTTTTGATGATTTAAAAAAAGAAAAAACACCACCATATGCTGTATTTCAAGCCAAAGATGGTGATACTACTGTAACTTTGTATGAGTCTGGTAAAGTTGTATTCCAAGGAAAAGATGCTGATCTTTCATCTGATTTTTGGATTGCGACTGAAAAAATAAATTCTGGTAATGCTGAGGCAACAAATTCTAACAATAAAAAGAAAGAAAAAAGCCCCCAAAAAGTATTACCAATTCGTATAAATTCTATAGGTTCTGACGAAGTTGGAACAGGAGATTATTTTGGTCCAATTGTTGTAACAGCCTCTTATGTTGCAAAAGAAAATATCGATTTTCTCTTAGATTTAAAAGTTAAAGATTCCAAAAAACTAACAGATAATGAAATAATAAAAATAGTACCCCAAATAATAAAAAAGATTCCATATAAAACTTATATTATAAGTAATAAAGAATATAATACTAAATTTAAAAAATATAATATGAATCAAATGAAAGCTATACTACATAACAAAGTTCTTTATGAATTAAAAAATAAAAACTATCAATATGATTACATAGTAGTTGATCAATTCGAGCCTCCAAAAAGCTATTACAATCACATCTCAGATACTAATTGTAAAGTTACAGATATAACTTTTCTAACTAAAGCTGAAGATCAATGCCTATCAGTAGCCTGCTCTTCTTTAATAAGTAGATATATCTTTCTAAACGAAATGAATAAATTATCAAAAAGCGTAAACACACTTCTTCCTAAAGGCGCAAATCCAAAAGTAGATGAAGTAGCAAAAAAAATAGTCGAAACATTTGGTCAAGAAAAACTAAATGATATTGCTAAATTAAACTTTAAAAATACTGAACGCATAATAAATTAATTTAAAAGTAGTGCCTCCAATCATTAATAGGCACTACTTTTTATTATATATATTTTTTTATTTTAATTTTTTCACAATAACATCTAAATCAATATTATTACTCTCAAGCTTCTTTCTTTCAATTTTTAAATCAGCTGATATTTTACTTAATTGATTAATTAAATTTAAAGACTGATTATAATTACTATAGTGATCATAATTACCAACAAATTGCTTAGCAATCTTTATTTTTTCTAAAACCTCATCTTCTTATTAAGATTTTTTCATATTTTTCTATTGAATTTTTAAATCCATTTGAAGTAAATATATATCTACATATTTCTCCAACATTAGATACTTCGGTTAAAAACTCACCATTTTGTATTTTTTCATTATCTTTATCTCTAAAGTATAAAGTTTTTATTTCATTATCTCTTAATAATTTACAAGTACTTGGATTATCTTCTATCATTATATCTATTCCCAATTCATCACATTTTGATACTTTATCTTTAACTCCCCAATATATATTATCAATCGGAATATTATTTTTTTGAAATACTTGAATTACAGCTTCTTTAGTTTCTTTTTTTAATAGTCCCCTTGCAGTTATAAATAAAAATTCATACCCCTCTAACAGAAATAACTCTAACATTTCTTTGACCAATGGAATTAATGGCGTTGAATTTATTGTTGCATAAACTAAGTATCTATCAATAAAATTTTTCTTTTCTTCATCGGTCCAATCATATCTTTTTAAATAATCAAATTGTCTTGAATTTTTCACTCCATTCTTTCTCAATATTAACAAATCATATAATTCTGCATATGTTCGCATAGTTCTTTCAAAATCCAATATTATTCCATCAATATCTAATCCTATTTTCATTTTTTCTTCCTCAAAATCAATGATTTATTTTTAACCCAAGCTTCACTAATTTTAGGAGACTCATAAAAATTAGCATCTACAGTATATCCTGTCAACCACTTAATAACTCTAACATCAGATGTTGTAAGCGGTTGTGAAATATGTATAATATTCCCACTAATATGAGCACAATCTTCTGTAGGAAATTCACAAATACCTTTTTGTTTTAATATACATACATGATTTTTCTTATTTATTATTTCATACTCAAAAGGTATAATATCATGTAAATCATTTTCAACTGGTAAATTATTTTTAAAAGTTTTGCATTTTTCTTGCATAATACAATTATTACATCCTAATTCAGATGGTCTATAATAATGTGCATTATAATCTCGAGGTAAATCGTGAACATAAGAGAATAAACAAGAAGTTTTCCTAAATACAGGAACGTTGTAACTACGTGCCATTTTTTCAAACAATTCCATTATTTTTGAATCAATTATTTTTTTATGACCAAATTTATAACCTGGATATGGTCGTAAATCTATTCCTTGTTCTTGCCAAATTTTTACACTCTCTGGTTTTCCTTGCAATCCTGAATAGCCAATTGCTAAATTATACTCCTTTGCCAAGCTAAATACCCTATCGAATGCTTCTGCACTATCATTAATATTATAAATAATTGGTCTGTATTCTATTGAATATTTATAATTATTTTTTCTTTTCTTAGTTTCTTTTAGGTTATTTTCAAATCGTTCCATAGTATTACCATCTAAAGGTGAATCAACACCAAAAGTAGAAAAAGCAATATGTAAATCTAAATTAAATTCTACATCTGGAAATTTTGAAAAATCTCCTTTAGTAATAATAACTACAGGACCTTTATGTTTAGCTTTCTCTAATCTTTTTAAATAGTTAATAGTATTATCTATTTGTAATAAAGGATCACCATAAAATAAATTTACTGCAACAGGAATATTTGTAAAATTAGGATTAATCTCGCTAGGTAAAATATTATAGTGTTTTTCTTCATATTTTTCTCCGTTTAATCTGCAATATTTACAATCGTAACAATAATCAAGTGTATCACCTAATAGATAAAATGATTTTGCTATTATTGCTAAATCAGTTGTTTTTAAATTCTCCATATTTTCCTCCTTCGTTTTCAATTATAACATTAAAAATTCTAATTAAAACCTCTCATTTTTTCATGAGTGATATGAAATGAATTCATGCTTAATTAATATTAATTTTTAGATAGTTTTCTATAAAAAATTTAGGCGCTATTGTCAAGTATTTTTCAATATATACTAAATTAATCATAATCTTTGGTAATTTATCTTTTATATCAATAATTTGGAAATCCCCATTTTCAACATTATCCTTTATCACATCATATATAATATATCCTATACCTAAATCCTTTTTTATAGAGCCAGCAATCATTTCGCTTGTGTGAATATTTATAACATTATTTAATTCTATATTATTCTTTTCAAAAATTTTATCTAATTGTCTTCTGTTATCAGTTCCTTTAATTGGCAAAACCAAAGGATAATTAGCTAAATCTTTAATTGTTTTGATTTTGCCAACATCAATAGAAGTATCAGATTTTGCAACGAAGCAATTTTTAACCTCTACTAATGGTCGAATTATAATATTATCGATTTTAGCATTAATTGGAGAGGTATCAATTATAAAATCTATTTCATGTCGCTCTAACAACTTTAATAATTGAGTTGTCGTTTTACTTATGATTGTTATTTCAATATTAGGATATTTTTTATGAAATTTAGTAATATCTTCAAATATGTAAAATGAACCTATTTGTGAAGGAACGCCAATTGATATTTTACCTTTATTTAAAGTTTTACTTTCTATCATTGTTCTTTCAGCAGTAACTAAATTATTAAAAGCTTCTTCAACATAAAAAAAAAGTTCTTCACCCTTTTCAGTTAATTTAACACCTTTAGAGCTTCTATAGAATAAGTTTGTATTTAAGTCTAACTCTAATTTTTTTATAGCTTTACTTACTGCAGATTGTGTAATAAATAATTTTTTAGAGGCACTAGATATACTTTCACTTAAAGCAACCTCATAAAATATTCTATATAAATTTAAATTAATATCACTTTTATACATAATTAATCCCCCAATCAATTAGCTGATATTATATCATAAAAAGATAGTTTTTTGACAACAAATTATTTAAGTAATTAGAAATATTATAAAAAAATTGGTCAAGAAAAATTAAATGATATTGCTAAATTAAACTTTAAAAATACTGAATGCATAATAAATTAATTTAAAAGTAGTGTCCACTCATTAATAAGCACTGCTTTTTATTATATATATATTCTTTTTATTAAGTCATCTGAAAATAAAATTTTTCTACTTTCCATATCTACTTTAATATTGCTCACAACTTCTTCCCCCTTATTAAATTTCAATCATGTTTTTTTCAAAAAGTGAACATTAAAAATCTCGATTTTTCAAATATTTTTCTACCATCTCTATCGTTTTTCTTCTAGGACTTATAGCAAGCTTTTCATTTATAGATAATTCCGCCAACGTCTTACCATTTGATAGCTCAAATATTTCATCAAACCCAAAGCCGTTTTGCCCACGTGGCGAAAAGCTTAATCTTCCATCAAGAGTATAACTGAATGTTTTTGTAAATTCTTTTGCTTTTAATGCTATAGCATTCGTATAATGACATCCCCTCTTCTTAACAGCAACATTACCAACTTTTTTTAGTAATTCCATATTTTTTATATGATCTGAGGCATCTAACCATCTAGCAGTATTTACTCCTGGAAAACCACCTAATACATCTATTGTAATACCAGAGTCATCAGCAATATAGATATATTCGTCTCCTACTTGATCATAAAGACAATTTACTTTTTCTAAAGCATTAAGTTCAAATGTATCTTGTGTTTCAGTAATAATAAGTTTTTTACCAATAAAATTCTCTAACTCTTCTAAAGTAATAATTTCATAATCAGAAAGTATTTCTTTAATCTCTGCAATTTTTCCCTTATTACTACTAACAACCACTATCTTTTTCTTTATCATAACTTAATCACCCTTCTATTCCACTTCCTAACATTTGCTTGAAATTTATATATTAACAAATTGTTTTTTTTTGCTAAACATTAACTCAAATACATTGGTTAATATTCTACAACTTTTTTCTACCCAAGTCAACAACAAGTAAAACATTAATACATAATACCTGAATTTTATTTCTCTTTTAGATTAATTTCACTTAAGCAATATAATTTTACCTTATCAAAAATTACCTTTATAATTAAAAGCAAGATAACTAATATAAGTATTTTTTATCAAATAAATATCCAAAGAAAAACATCCCATCTAAGGATGTAACTTTAATATTCATATCAAAATAAATTGATACCTAAACAACATTTATTAATCAACTCTAGATGCTAAATATAATTATTTTGTTTTTTCTAATAATTCTTTCAAATACTCATCACCATTAAAATAATTTATTTTCATTGCTTCCTTTACTTCATCTAAAGTTTGACGAGCCTTTTCTCTAGCCTTTTTTGTTCCTTCCTTCAAAACATTATAAACATATTTTGGATTTTTAGCTAACTCTTCTCTTCTATCTCTTATTGGTTTTAATTCTTCTTGTAATATATCATTTAAAAATTTCTTTATCTTAACATCTCCTAATCCACCACGTCTATAATGCTCTTTTAACTCTTCTAAGCTTTTATATTCTGGTAAATACTTACTAAAAGAATCTTCCTTGCAAAATATATCTAAATAAGTAAACACAACATTACCCTCTACACTTCCCGGATCTTCTACTCTTACATGATTAGGATCAGTATACATGGCAAAAACTTTCTTTCTTATTTCTTCAGGACTATCTTTTAAATATATACAATTACCTATTGATTTACTCATCTTAGCATTACCATCTGTTCCTACTAGTCTCTTTTCATTTTCTGACTCTGGTAAAAGAGCAGTTGGTTCTATCAATGTCTCACCATATATTGAATTAAATTTTCTAACTATTTCTCTAGCCTGCTCAAGCATTGGCAATTGATCATCACCAACAGGAACAATATTAGCTTTAAAAGCCGTTATATCTGCTGTTTGACTTACTGGATAAGTAAAAAATCCTGCAGGAATACTCTCTTCAAAGCCCCTTAATTTTATTTCTTCTTTTACAGTTGGATTACGATGTAGTCTTGATACTGTAACTAAATTCATATAATAAAAAGTTAACTCTGTCAATTCTGGTACCTCAGATTGAATAAAATAATTAACCTTATTAGGATCTATTCCACACGCTAAATTATCTAATGCCACCTCAAAAATATTATCTCTTACTTTTTTAGGATTATCAAAATTATCTGTCAAAGCCTGAGCATCTGCAGCAAATAAATACATCTCATCATAATTACCTTCATTTTGTAACTTTATTCTATTTCTTAAAGAACCAACATAATGCCCAATATGTAATGGTCCAGTTGGCCTTTCACCAGTTAAAATTATATTACTCATTTTATTTCCTTCTTTCTATAAAAATAAATAATAAAAGACTTACCCCAAAGATAAGTCTCATTATTTCTTTACTAGAAAATAGACCTATCCTTGAATAAGTCAAAACGCCAAATAAAATTAATACTTCTACTACTTATTCTCATAATCTATTCTCTCCTCTCAAATTAATTTTATAACGATTTATTTATCTTGTCAATTACTTTACTTCCATATTTTTCTTATACTCTTTTATTTTTCTTTTAGCTTTAGATGTCTTTACTGAAGATAACCATTCTTCTTTTGGTCCAAGTTCAAAATTATTTTTAATAATTCTAATACGATCCTTGTTTTTTAGCTGTGTATTAGGACTAACTTCTTGATCGTTTACTATAATAGCTGCTATATTATTAGCCAAATCACTACGGATTTTATAAGCAAAATCTATAGGTGTTGCTCCTTTAGGAAGTTCTATAACATCTCCCTTAGGAGTATACACATATATTTTATCAGAAAACAACTCTGCCTTAACTTGCGTTACAAATTCCTTATTATCACCAAAAGATTTATTAATTTCAACTAATGACTTAAAAAATTGACATTTATCTTTAAGATCAGCTTGCATTTTATAACGAGCCACTTCTTTATTAACATCCCAATAACCAGTTAAACCAAATTCTGCTATTTTATCCATTTCTCCCGTCTTTATTTGTGTTTGCACCAACCTACTTCCAGGGCCAAAAACAGTTGTATGAAGAGATTGATACATATTAGTTTTAGGATTAAAAATGTAATCTTTAAATTTACTGTTTATAGGATGGTATTTAGAATGTACTATTCCCAATGTTTGATAACATTCTTCAATATTATTAACTATTATTTTTAGTGCTAACAAATCATGAATATCATCAATATTAAATCCTTTCTCCATTTTTTTATAAATACCATATATATTCTTAATTCTAATCTTTATATGGTGTGGTATATTTCTATCAGACATAATATTATTTATAGATTCTAACATTTCTATTAAAATATCTTCATTATTTTCTTTTATTTTTCCTTTAATTTCTTCTATTTTTCTATATTTATCAGGATACAAATACTTAAGAGATAAATCTTCTAATTCATTTTTTATTTGATAAGCTCCTATATAATAAGCTATTGGTACATAAATTTCCATTGTTTCAAGAGAATTTTCTTTCTGTTTAAATTCACTTTTATATTGTAATGTTTGCATATTATGAAGTCTATCTGCTAGTTTAATAATTATTATTCTAACATC
The DNA here is from genome assembly GCA_934149245.1 of uncultured Bacilli bacterium. Classification (GTDB taxonomy): domain Bacteria; phylum Bacillota_I; class Bacilli_A; order RF39; family UBA660; genus RUG11198. Next base: position 22,808 of record CAKPER010000007.1, read on the forward strand.
ATTAGTTATACTAGTAATAATTTTTCTCGTATTAGCCATATTTTGCTCCTGCTTAGTAGAAAAGTTTAATTTACTAATCTTAGTAACACCATCCACCAAATTGGCAACTTCCCTATTAAAAATTTTCGCTATTTCTTCTTTTGTTATTTTAGTATCTTCCAATGTATCGTGTAAAAGACCTGCACATACTGTATCTCTATCAGCATGCATAATAGCCAAAGTATATGCTACATTTAAAGGATGCATTATATATGCTTCCCCACTTTGTCGAAACTGGCCCTTATGCAAACTATCAGCATAAAAATAAGCCTTTTTTACTACTTCTACCTCATCTGGATTATATTCTTCTACAACACTAATCAAATCATCAATCGTCAAATTCTTCATAACTATCCTCCTAAAATAAAAAAACAGCATTCAAATATTTATTCACAATTATTTGAATACCATTTTATTTTCTACACTATTAAAGAAAGAACATACCAAGACAGAACATTCTATTTGAGAAAAGTTAAAATTTTCAACAAAAAATACATTTCTAAGCCTAATCATATTCTTCCTCTTTTCTAATGTTTTTATAGATTTTATAATATATTTTTGAGGTTGTCAATAAAAATAATAGCATTTTCAATAAATTTTTTATTTATTAATAACAAAATTAGTAATAAAGTAAAATATTACTGCTAAAAATATTAAAATTGCACACACTAAAAGAACTATCTTTCCTATATTACTACCATCTTTTTCATCAAAAAAATCATCATCAGTAAAATCTTTTTTAGAAAAATGATATGAACTTGTAAAGAAATCACTATCTACTTTTGATTGTTCTTTTATAACATCTATATCACTAGTATCTGTATTCTTTGGAAAAAAGTCTTGTTGCTTAGATGGCTGATTATCATCTTTTAATGAATTATCTATCTCTTCAGGATGTTTTTGAATAGTACTATCCGTTATAGGTTTTGTAACTATAGTATTCTCCGTTGGCTTTAAATCTGATAATAAATCTAAAGATAAATCATTATCAGGCATAACTTGATTAATCATTGGATCTAAAGATATATTTCTAGTACGATACTTCATCTCACGTGTTAAAGATAATTCATCCTGCTTTTCATTCTCGTTATCCCTATTATTTTCTAGGTTTATATCTGACACTTTTACCTCTTTAGGTTCATCATATTTCTGACAAGCACGCTTTATATCAGAGATAGATAATTCTGATCCTTCTAAGGTAGATAGAATACTTTTACTATTTTTCATGATTTTATTTTCAGGCTCTTTTATTTTATTATTTTCATACTTTGCTTTCTCAAGTAATTTATTAATATCATATATTTTCTTATCAGATATATTACTTTTCTTCTTTTCTAATAACTCCAAATCAATTTCGTTAGTAAATGTTCTCTTTTTTTCTTCTTTTTTATTTAACATTTCTTTTAGTTTTTCCATATCTATCTCATTTGTATTAGACTCTACAGGTAAATTATCAAAATCTTGATAATTGTCTTCTATTTGTTGATATAATCTAGCATTACGATTAGATCTAGACATGGTAGCTCTAGAATTATCACCACTAAAATGTTTATCTACTCTACTCTCCACACTAACACCTCATATCTTATATATATAATAACATAATTATTATTATTATTAAAGTATAAAACTTAACTAAAAATAAAATAATGGTTAAATTTTTAATTAACCATATATATTTTATAATAACTTGTATAGAATTGCTAGCGAAACTACTGCTACTATAACTCCAAGTAAAACATATGATACAAACCCAGGTTCTCTAGCTTCATCATGATAAACTTTATTTTCCTGAACATTATCTAAGGATTGTGTGTTTTCTAAAATAGAATCAGCAACTTTAGTATCCATCTCCAAATTTACATTATCTTTTATATCATTTTTTTCTTCTTCATCAAACCTATTAACAGGAGCATTTAGATAATTTACTAAGCTAACTCTGCCATTATACTTTTTTACAAACCAATCATTAAATGCCTCATATGATCTATTATTATTTAACTTTATACTATTATTAACTTCTTTTCCGTTTTCTTTTAAAATCGAATAAGCATGATTAATCAAATAACCCATAACTTTATCTAAATAATTAAAAATTTGAGCATTATTATTAAGCTTAACTTGTTCTAAAATATTATTATCCATAACTGGCGTTACAACGGAACTATCTTTAAAATTAATTTTATTATATATACTCTTAATATTATTTGTTAATTCTTCCATGTTATTAGAAGAATTAATACTATTTGTATTATCAAGTAAATTTAATACTATTGTAACCTTTGTATCATTAGGTATTCCTATATAAAAAGAAATATTATTATCACTTATTAAAAAAATTCTTTTATCTTCTAAATTTGCTACTAAAGTTTTATTCATAAACATCCCTATCCTCACCTATTATTATCTACTCTATTTTCTTCATTATAACAAAAAAAAGATAACTTGTCATTATCTTTTGCATTTTTTATTTATTTTCTTTCAATAAATCTCTAATTTCTTCTAATAAAAGAACTTCATCACTTTTAACATTCTTTGATTCATGCTTTTTATCTTCTTCTGTAGTCTTTATAAATAATTTATTCATAAATTTTACTATTAAAAATACTATAAAGGCCATAATTATAAAATTTATAATATCTGTCAAAAAAGCCCCATACTTTAAATTCAAATTGCCTATTTTTAATGAATAGGCTGTAAAATCAGCTTCAGTAAAACAACCTAATATTGGAGATATAATATTATCAGTTAATGATGTTACTAATTTTTGAAAAGCACCACCTATTATCACTCCAACAGCCAAATCTAAAACATTTCCTCTTGAAATAAAAGTTTTAAATTCTTCAATTAAGGGAACCCTCTTTATAGCGTTAACACCATTTCTTGCTAGCCTGTCCACTTTCTTACTAGTATTCTTTATACTTTTCATACCTTATCTCCTAAATATCATTTTTTATTCTCATAACAAGACTTGGAATATCTAGCTCTAAGTCTTTTAAAACATCTTCTTCACAGCCTGATTTTCCGAATTCACTAACATGTATAAAATCATCATCTTTATCTAAAATTTTATACCAAGTAGAATCATTTGAAAATTCTATAGCAACTTTTCTGTATCCATCTGGCAAGACCTCACTCTTATAATCCTCTTCTTGAGCTAAAAAGTTTTCCAAACAAGGTACTGTTACTACTCTAGCTTCGATATAATTTTTAACTAACTCTTCTTTTAAGTTCATAGCAAGTTCTACTTCACTACCACTAGCAATTAATATAACATCCAAACTTTTCTTAACTTCACTTATTATATAAGCTCCATATTTTATTCCAGCTGGATTAGTAAACTCTTGAGTTTCTACATGACCTCGTGGAAGAATCAATGCACTAGGAGAAGCATTTTCTAAAATTTCATTCCAACAGCCTATTAATTCCTTATAATCAGCTGGTCTATACACGTGAAATTTAGGAATACTTCTTAACATAGCTAACTGTTCAACTGGCTCATGAGTTGCTCCATCTTGACCAACTAAAATACTATCATGAGTAAATATATAAGTAACTGGTAAATTCATCATTGCACTCATCCTAATTGCAGGTTTCAAATAATCTGAAAAAGCCAAGAAACAACTTCCAAAAACTCTAAGTCCACATAAAGCCATACCATTTAATATACTACCCATAGCATGTTCTCTTATACCAAAAGCTATATTTCTTCCACCATAGTTATCAATAGAAAAATCTTCTCTTCCTTTAAGATAAGTTTTTGTACTACTTCTAACATCAGCAGTTCCTCCTAAAAATTTAGGAACAAAAGCTGATATTACATTCATTATTTGATAATTAACATCTCTTAAATCTCTATCTGTAAATAATTTTTCTGTATCAATTACCTTATCTAATTTTAAAGTTATACTATCATTATTTATAATACTATTTAAATTTTCTACAACTTCTTTAGAAGCATCTTTACAAAAATCTTCATAGTCACTATACCATTCTCCATAATTACCATCAACTCTTGATCTAATTTCTTGACGATATAAAGCTAAATTTGCTTTATCTATTTCCCACTTTTCACCATATCCAATTTCATCTCTTATTTCTAAGTAATCATCTTGCTCTAATTTTCCATGTATTTTATTAGTTCCTTCATACTTAGAATAAGTTCCAATAGTTGTATTTACTACTATTAAACATGGCTTACTAGCTTTTTTAGCCGTATTAATAGCTTTATTAATCTCTCTTGTACTATCACCTTTTTTTACATATAATACTTCCCAATCTAGTTGAGAATATATAGCTGGAACACTATCTTCATAATCAATATCGCTTTCACCATCCAAAGTAACACCATTAGAATCATATAAAACGATTAAATTATCCAAACAAAACTTAGATGCTAAGCTAGCTGCCTCAAAGCTAACTCCCTCCATTAAATCTCCATCAGAGACCAAAGCATAAACATAATAATCAAACAAACTCATCTTTTTATTACTAAAATTATTATCTAAGTATTTTCCAGCCATTGCCATTCCTACTGCAGTTGCTATTCCTTGTCCTAAAGGACCAGTAGTAGCATCAATTCGATAATTTAAATTATATTCAGGGTGCCCAGGAGTATGAGAATACAAATTTCTAAAATTTTTAAGATCATTTAAATTATAATCGTTTTCATTTATACAAAACATTGTTGCATAAAGAAGTGCAGAACCATGTCCTGCTGACATAACAAAACGATCTCTATCACACCAATCTTTTTTTGTTAAATCAAAATTTAAGTGATTGGTAAACAAAGTGTATATAATAGGAGCAGCACCTAGTGCTATACCAGGATGCCCACTCCCTGCCTCATTAATCATATCAAGAGCTAAACATCTTATATCATTAATCATTCTTTTTTCATTTAACCTTGCCACATTATCCCTACTTTCATAAGTAAAATTATATCATAAAAGAAAATAAATATAAACAAAATTAGACATTTTTTACATTTTTTTCTTATGTTTATTAAATGAATTAACACTACTTTCTATAATCATTCTAAGTTCTAAATCATTTATAAAAATATTTCTATCTTCTAACATTTCCGTAGCATTTTCTATAGCCTTTTTTAATTTTTCTTCACCGCTAAGTTCACTATATAACTGTTCAATAGCTACAACTACTACTTGAACAACTTCTTTTTTTACTTTATCTTCATAATTCTTTTTAATTATTTTTTTAACAATTAAACCAATATATGAAATTATAGCCATTAATATTGTATATAAGATGGTTGCTCCATACTGATTGAAAAAATCATTAAGAAATATTTCTACCACCTCTCTTTTATATATTTTATGAAAGTATTTTACATAAATAGTATTATATGCTAACTAGAATTGTAAATTAATTATAAAATTTTTAAATAATTGTTGATAAAATTTAATATTTATGATAAACTTAAGTAGTCATGGCGGATGTGGTGAAGTGGTTAACACATTGGATTGTGGTTCCAACATGCATGGGTTCGATTCCCATCATCCGTCCCATGAATGTTTATTACTAACCTCAGGGTTAGTTTTTTTATTATAAAATGAGTTATTTATACTTATTTACTTCTTTTTAATTAAAAAATAGCCATAAAAAAGCATTACCTCCACTCAAGAAATAATGCTTATAAATTTGTTTTACTTTCTTATAATTGATGAACTAGTAGCCTTCTCAATTAATCTCTTACTTGGTCTACGAGATCTTTCTAGCTTTCTAATTAATCTTTTACCTTTCTTAGAAGACTTCTCTAACTTTTTAAAATAATTTCTAGCTCTTACTTGAAAGAGATCTTCCTTTATAATTCCATTGCTTTTTCTAATATCTTCAATTATTTTTTGTTGTTCACTAAAATCAAGTTTTTTATATTCATCATAAGAAATAGGCAAATAGTTCTCAAGTGCTCTAATCAAAGCCTCTTTATAATTACTTTTCTGAGAGCTAATACCATATTTTTCACAAACTTCATTAAACTCTAAACTTTTTTCTAAATCTTTATTTGTCATAAATTTTTCTTCAAATTATCAAAATATGTTTCCCTCTAAAAACTTCATTTCTAAAAAACAGAAATGAAGTTTTTATATTAATTTCTCATTTTCTTACTTATTAAACTAACATATCTCTTTGGAGATTTAATTAGTTTTTCATATAAATTAGGGTAATTTCTTAACTCTGCTATTATCTCTATATCATCTTTAGATATATTTCCCAAACATTCCCCTGTTTCTTCATCTTTTACAACTACTTCTCTACCAAGTAAATAATCAGTAGCAACTCCAAACTCATCTGCTATTACTTTAAATGTGTCTAAACTAGGAGTTCTACTCCCATTCTCGTAACCACATACTGATACTTTAGTAACTCCTAATAAATCACCAAGTTCTTGTTGACTAAGCTTTCTTTGAGTTCGTAAATCTTTAATTCTTTTTCCTATTAACATGTTAGCACTTCCTTTTCTTTCGTTTACATATTATAGCACATTTTTTTAAATAAACAAGAAAAAAGCAACATATTTGTTAAATTTTTCACTTCTAATTTATTAATCGTTCAAAATATTCAATAATTCATTTAAATTTTCTTCACCATACTCAAATTTTTCAATAACTTTTCCTGTTCTATAAGATATAATTCCATATTTACCATCTTTAAGAGCAATTATATCACTAGTATTATACCCCTTTAAAGAATCATTATCAGATAGTCCAATTTTATCATAATTAGAATTTACTATTATAGTGCCATTTTTATTTATTACACCATCTTTATTTTTTTTTGTAACTATTATATAATCACTACTTATAAATTTATATTCATCATATCCACTAGTAACTTTTGTACCAGTCTTATAATTAAATAATGTATAACTACTATTTTCCTCTAACAGAACATAACCATCATATACTACTCCCTTATATACCGGACATACTCCATACCAACAATCATAGGAAGAATAAATTTTTTTCTTTTTATCATTTACCTCCATAGTACAAACATCACTATTACACTTATAAAAATACATTTTACTACTTTCATCACTAGCATATTCATAATTAATTTTATAATCCATAACCATAATCAAAATTACTATCAATACTAAAAATATTGAACTAACCCAAACAAATTTATAATTTATTTTTAATTTTTTCTTCATATTAATCACTAACCCTATTTAAATTCATAAATCTCAATAACACTAAAAGATTCATTCAATTCTTGTGTTTTATTATCACAAAGTAATTTTTGATTCCCAAATAAAGTTCCTGCTTTTAAGTAAGCATAACACTTTGTACTATCATTAGAAAATACATATTTACCGGTCACAGGAGCTTTTTTATACGTGTTTGCAGAAAGAACATAACTTTGGCTTATTTCATCACCTAGATAATCATCTTGAAACGATGAAATAGACTTTTCCATAAAGTTTTTCCTTGTATTAAGTCCTGCTAATACTGATAGCATAATCATTAAAAATAATATTAATATTGTATATAAAATTCCTATTATAGCAAATCCCTTATTATTCATACAATTCTCCTTAATATACTCTCCAATCAATTTCTTTAATATTCTTAGATTTTAAAAATGCATTTGTTCTAGAAAAAGGCCTACTACCAAAGAATCCATGATTAGCAGAAAATGGTGATGGATGGGTAGATTCTATTATATAATGGTTAGGATTAGTAATATATACCTTTTTACTTCTAGCAAAATTTCCCCAAAAGATGAATACTATTGGTTCTTCTCGTTCATTAAGTTTCTTAATGATAGCATCTGTAAATTCTTCCCAACCAATATTTTTATGACTAGCAGCCTTATCTTTTTCAACTGTTAAAACAGTATTTAGAAGGAGTACTCCCTCACGAGCCCAGCATTCTAAAGAACCAACATTTGATCTAGGTATACCTAAATCACTTTCTAATTCTTTATAAATATTTTGAAGAGATGGTGGTAATTTTATTCCTTTTGAAACTGCAAAAGCTAGTCCATTAGCCTCTCCTACACCATGATATGGATCTTGACCTAATATAACAACTTTTACCTTATCATAATCTGTCAAATTTAAAGCTCTAAGTATTTTATTCTTAGGTGGAAACACAACCTTTTCCTTATAAACTTCATTAACAAAATTAACAACATTTTTAAAATATTCCTTTTTATATTCTTCTTGCAAAACTACATCCCAGTTATTTCCAACTAACTTAATCATTACTTCCACCTCCTCTAATTATAATTCTTTGGACACTCGCCAACAGTATCGTTTTTTTCAACTTTGTATATAATCTTATTATTGTCACTTGTTTCCTTAGTTATCTTTATTCCACAATTTCCTATATTTTTTTTACTTTTAGGATCTATTAAATATTTATTTCCAGATTCATCTTCATCAGTAAAACCACTACTACCACTTAAAAAGCCATTACTAACTAATGTTTGAAGATTAGTAGTTATAGTAGTATTATTAATCTTTACTTCATCTCCTTGGGATATATTCTGATTGTTATCATAATTATAACTCCAAATTTTAGAACCACCATACTCTAATTCTTCATATAAGGTCTGACTAGCAGTAACAATACTATTAATCATCAACTTATAAGAGGCTTCCTTACCAGTATTAATACTAGATAATACTCCTTTAGCCGTAAGTCCTCCAAGTATTCCTATAATAACAACAACAGCTAACACCTCTACCAGCGTAAATCCCTTATTATCAATCTTCATTTCTAATCCTCTCCTACTAAAAATTATATACTAAAAATTACCACTTTACAAGATAAAAACTATATAAAATTATTCTTCGATTTCTCTAAAAGAATTTTTATATAGTCTTATCTATAATTATTTTTAGTTAACATCTTTTTCTTATTAAATACTTTATCATAATATAAAACACTATTACTCTTTATAATAAACTTATCATCTATAACTATATTCTCTTTATAATTATTAATAAAAGCTTTAATATTATTTATAATATTATTTCTCTTTCTTTCTAATTCTTCTTTTTTACTACTATCATAAATAATACTAACTGGCTGGAGTTCTAAATTATATAAATATTCAAAATTATCTATCAATATTTTACTATTTATTTTTCCAAGGTAATCAACAAATATATCACTATTACTAAACTGAGCTATAAAAATTATTTTATCTATATCTCTATATTTTCTCAAACTTTTCATAAGTACTAATAAATCATTATAATAACTATTTTTCTTCTTTAATGTCAACATCCTCATAATTATATCTTCATCATAACTATTATTAGCTTCCTCAATTCCTACGTTTACACTCTCTATAAATTCTAACTCATCACAATCTGGTTTATCAAAATAAACATCTTTAGATAATCCAATATTATCTATAATATAATTACCATTTCTTGTTAATCTATTAAAATTTTTAATTAAATGACATATTTCATGAGTTAATTTAGTTAAGTTATCTTCATTCCAACTAAAATGAAACTTCTCTTCATAAATAGATGGATTAATATAAATTATTGGTTTTGCTATAACAACGCCATTTTCTTTTATTAATTGATTATGATAAAAACCAACTACTAAACTAGGAATATTCCACTCTTTATTAAGATTATAATATTTATTCATATAATCATTTATATTCTCATCGATACTCTTTCTTACATGAATCTCACAATTCATAATAGCACTATAGATAATATCTTCTACATTACTACCATAATACCTAATAAGTATAGGAATAATTTTTCTTAAATAGTAAATAGTATCCTCATCATATAAATATTTTTCTTGTAACTTTTTATAATAATCCATAAAAGCTCACTTCCTACTTATATTTTAGCAAATGAATGGGAATAAGAAAACTTATTTTAACCAAATTTAATTAAATTTATAGAATTTAATCAACATCATGTCTTGCCAAAATAGAAGCAGGTGTTTTTCTTAAAGTATTAAATATTGGGAAAAGGCCAATAAATAGATTAAATATATAGATAGATACTACGGATAATAATATTAATTCATTATTTATGATAAAATAACTTTTCAAAAATTTAATACCTGATAAAACCTTTAATATATAAGCCATTAATAATATTCCTGGTACACTTGCTAGTGTTGTAATTGCTATAATTTCTCCTGAAAACATTTTATATATATCACTTTTCTTAATACCAATAGCTCTATATATTCCAATTTCTTTTACCCTAGATAAAAATGATGATCTTATCATTAAAAATATTTCTACTAAAGATATTACTAAGATAACTCCTGATACTAATAAAGAACTTTTTACATAAGACTTACGATTATCTTTATAATTTTTTAAGTCCTTGTCATAGCTATCACTTATATTTAAATTTAAATTTCTAAATTCCTTTAAAGTGAAAGCTTTATCATTAGTATTAATACTAAAACCTTTACTATTTGTAATAGTATTATATTTAATTGTATTTAAATTAGTAAAATAATAGTCATAATTATATTTACTATCATAATATCCAACTACTTTTAATTTTACCTCATTAACTTTCACATTTATTTCCTTATTAAGAGGCATATTATCTTGATCACTAAGAGGAACAACTACTTCATAATCATTAGTAGGAACTCTTCCCTTTTTTAAATCTATTTTATCTTTAAATAATTCATAATTCATAACTTTATCTTTAGTTTCACTACTATTATGAATAATATCTATAAACATAGAACTATTTGTATATACAGATGGACTTCCATTATCTATAATACCAACTATTTTAAAGTTATTCATATTATCAATACTAATATCCTTATTTAACATATCTTTTACTCTTAAAATACCAACCATTTTTGCAATATCATTCTTAAACATATTATTTATAGCAAATTTATCTACAACTATTTCATACTCATTCTCTGGCCATCTTCCATATAACAATTTCTTATCTTTAATTGTCTCTACATCTGATAATGAACCACTTAAAATATCTGTAGCAGTACTAGTTTGGTAATAGCCATCATAATTAACCTTAAATTTAACTATACTATTTCCAGGAATTAAATAATTAACTTTATCCATTTTCTCATAATTTAGATAATCATCTAATTTTACTTTATTAGAAGCTACTTCTAAATAATCTTTATTAGTTGTAACAAAATCAATATCATCTACTGTTAAAGTAGCTTTAATAGAACTAACACTATACATAATAAACATTCCGGCTAGAAAAAATCCTACTAATAATATTTTTTTCAAAAAACTATAATCTAGTACTTTCTTAAATCCATTTATAATTAAAGTAATAGGATTTAAAATAGAACTATATTTAAGAGGTATATCTTTATTTATAATATTCTCAAAATCAAAGTCATATTTATCTACTTCTTCTTTTTTTATATTTTTATAGTGATCATTTATAAATTCTATACTAGAATTATCATCAACTTCTTCTATTCGCATATTATCATTAGTTCTAATATAAATATTATTAGCATCTACTACTATATCTAACTTTAATTTTTGAGGACTATTTCTATAAATATTTATCTCATAATTATCATTTTTTTCTGTTAAATGCTCTAAATCTTTTAAATAAAATCTATTATCAACCTCATAGTCAAGAGTATCATTATGTTCATTTTTATAATCATTAGTAATAGTTCCATCTTTAATTTCTATTATTCTATCAGCATAAAACTTTGCCAGTTCTCTCTCATGAGTAACTAAAATTACTTGTCTATCACGACTAATAGCTTTTATTATATTCATAACTTCTAAAGAATTTCTACTATCAAGGTTTCCCGTAGGTTCATCTGCTAAAATAATATCTGGATTTTTAACGATTGCTCTAGCGATTCCTACTCTCTGTTTCTCACCACCTGATAGCATAGATGCCGGTCTTTTTTTATATCTAAGCATTCCAACTTTATCAAGAACATATAAAACTCTAGTATCTATTTCTTTTTTATCTTTAATTCCCATCATTTTAAGAACAATACTGACATTATCATATACTGACAAATCATCAATTAACTTATAATCTTGAAATATATAACCAATATTTAAATTTCTTATCTTATCTACTTTATATGAAAATCTAGAAGTAATTTTTTGTCCGTTAATATAAATACTACCACTGCTAGCCTTATCAAGACCACCTATTGTGTTAAGAAGTGTCGTTTTACCACAGCCACTATTTCCTAGTAAAGCAACTAACCCATTATCCCGTAAAACTATACTAGTATTATTAATGACATGAATTTGATTTTTTCTATGTCTATTAAAATATTTATTAAGATTCTTTATCTCTAACATTCTAAACACCTTCTTTCAATGTCTTAATAGCACTAGATTTAAAGAGTTTTTGACTATATTTTAAACTAATAAGAATAGATATAAAGCTTACTATTATAAACAATATAGCATAATCACTAAATTTTAGATATTTTAATATTGTATTTATAAATCCTACTTTAATAACTTTTTGACTATTTAAATAGATAATATATAAGAATGTCAAATATGCAATATAGGCAACATTTAATAATTCAATTATAACCAAGCTCATACTAACCCCGACGCTTGCTCCTAACATTCTTATTGTAGAGTAATAAACTTGTCTTGATTTTAAAATTATTTTTATAACAAAATATGAAATAAAGAATAAAGTTATAATTAATGCTATTGTTACTATAACAGATATAATTTTAGTTACTTCACTTGATGAATCGCTAATCATAGTGTCTTTAATCTTTAAAGTAGTAAAGCCATCTTTTTTCAAGATAGATACTGTACTATCAATATCATCTACATTTTTTACATAAACAGAACTCTGATAGTTTCCTTTATTAAATAATCTATTATAATCATTAACACTAATATAAATTGTCCCTAGATTATCTTCATAATTATCAATATTTAAAATACTCTTCATATTCTCTTTACTATAAGTCTTACTTACATTAACATTTATAGAATCATTAAAATATATATTATCAACAAAAATAGAAATAGTATTACCTACACAATTTTCATTTTTACATTCTTGATTTAAATTACTTGGAATATACACCTCACCATCTTTAACATTATCATTAAAAACTACCTTAAAATCTTTTGTTGTATTATCTACATCATGATACTTTTCTAAAAATAATACTTTTACTTTACTATATTCTAAATTAATACTTAATCTAAACTTCTCTAACATCTTATCACTAAAATATATTTTACTATCACTAGAATAACTTTTATTCTTATCATAAACTATTCCTACTACTTTTAGATTAGTACTTTTATCAGTATCTCCTGTAGTATCATCTACAACATATAAATCTTGTTTAAATAATTCACTACTATTTTTTAAATAATAATCATCAGGACTACCTACAACAACTACTTCATTATCTTCGGTAGGCATTCTTCCAACACTAAGTTTTTTACCTAAATTATCTAAACTATCTACACTTCCATATAAATAAAAATTATCATTATTTAAACTTACTGTTTTATCAATTAATAAATCATTTTTTACTATTCTTGATACATTAGGCATTTTTCCTATTTTTTCATATTCTAAATCACTAATAGTACTATTATCATTTTTCTTTATAATAATTCTCTTATCACTAGTATCCACAAAATAACTATTATAACCACTCCTACTAGAAAGATATCTAGCTTGCTTAAAAGAAGAATATTCTGCCATTAAAGCTACTACTATAAATAAATAAACTGCTAGTAATAAGAAAAATTTAGGTAATATATTAAAAGTATTTCTAATTCCTAACCCTATTTTATTAAAAAAAGTTAAATCTCTATAATCAACAGGAGCACTATCTAATCTTCTAACATCATTTCTAATTATTCTATCTTCTAATATTTTTCCATCATGCATCTTTATATTTCTAGTAACATACTCTGCTACCTGATCATAATTATGTGTAACAATTATTACCAACTTGTCTTTTGCTATCTCACTAAGTAATTTTATAATAGCCTTAGCACTTCTACTATCCAAACTCCCAGTTGGTTCATCAGCAATAATTATTGGAGTATCTTTAGCTAAAGCTCTAGCAATTGCCACTCTTTGTTTCTGACCACCAGATAATTTAGAAACTTTTGTATTACGAAACTTATATAAATTAACTTTTTTAATTAATTCAATTACTCTAGCTCTACTCTCTCTTTTTTTAGTCCCATTTAAAAGCAGTACCAGCTCAATATTTTGATAAACAGTATAACTATTAACAAGATTAAAATTTTGAAATATATTGCTTATATATTTACGTCTATAATTTTCAAAATCTTTCTCACTATAATGACTAGTTTCTTGCCCATTAATGTACATCTCGCCTTCTTCATAAGAATCAAGACCACTAATAACATTAAGAAGTGTACTCTTACCAGATCCACTCTCACCTGTTATTGCAACAAACTCACAATTATTAAACTCTAGATTTATTTTTGTAAAACCACTAGCAATTACACCTTTACTATAATAATATTTACTAACATTCTCTAGTTTTATAATTCCCATATCACAACCTCCTTTGTTTAGGAAACCTCATTATTATATTTAATCTTTTGAATATTTTCTTCATTAGCATATATCTTAATTTTATCTATAACCCCATATTCACTATCAAAACGTCTTGATTTTTTAATATTATCGACTAAGGCATTAATAGTATCAAATTGATCATAACTATTACTATAATAATTTATAGAATAACTATAATATTTATCTTCTAATTCGTCATCATAACTTTTTAATGTCAAATTATAATTTTTATTATATATTACTTCTAATTTAACATCACTTATATTATTATCAACTATATATTCAAACTCTGCATTAGAATGATTATTAATTACAATATTATCTCGCATTTCTACATTAAATTCTTTAATTTTATATTGACTTCTATCTTTACTATAACTAAGCTTATCAAAAGTTAAATAATCACAATAAGATATTCCTATTCCTATACCACTAAATGCTAATCCTATTACAAATATTATAAAACTTCTTCTAAATTTAAATTTTAAGTTAAAAATAAAGTTATATATAAATTTTAAAACTAAATAATTTATCATTAAAAGTCCTAATAATAACAACGTTGTTCCTAAAAAGAAAATACTTTTTCTAATAAACCATATTGACATAGTTTGAAAAAACACAAAAAGAACAAAAGTTATAATTGCAAATATTGAACATATAGCTAAGTTAAATTTTATTATTAAAACTAGTATTTTAGCTAACATTCCAAAGAAGCTATATGTACTATGTTTAGGATCTCTAATAATTATTTTATTTTTCTTATTATCAATGAATTTTAATTGTTGTACTTTTTCTTTATTATCATCATTTTCAATTGCTGCTTCTTTAGACTTAGTAGTAGCATTTTCATCTTCTATAGTAATGAAATAATCTAAGTATCTTATTTTAAATATATGAATTACAACTATAATTCCTAATATGAAACCAATAAGTCCATATATAACAGAACAAAATCCTACTATTAAATTATTTGCCTCATCTGGCAATAAAGATAAGATATTCTGAAATATATTCCTTATTATTCCTCCTAGCATTCCCCAAGTAAGAAATAGTAATAATATTATAAATAACATCTCTAACACGCATTTTATTTTTTCATTAAAAGTCATACTCCAAAACATATTTATAGTTTTAGTGATAAAGTTTAATATTTCTTTAAAATAACTATTTATATCTAATTTTCCCTCATTATTACTAGAAGTTTTTTTAGCAATACCATCATCAACTAATTCTTCCAAACTACAATTTAGAATTTTACATAACTCCATTATTTTTGTCATATCAGGAACCGAATTACCTGACTCCCACTTACTAACAGCTTGCCTTGAAACATTTAATCTATCAGCTAACTGTTCTTGCGACATATTATTCTTTTTTCTCATAACAACTAATTTCTCACAAAATTTCATTTTTTCCTCACCTCTACCGCAAATTTTATCATAACTTTATTTAGTTGCGCTATATATTATTGCTTGCTTTTTGTAAATTCTTAGTTGCAATTAACATTAATATACCATATTTAATTGCTATTTTTTTATTTAACTTGCTTATATACATTTATTTTACAGAAAAAAAGAATATTCTAATTAAGAAAATTCTTCACCGTTATTTTTTATTTTGTTGATAAAATTTATAACTATCTCTAACCATATCTTCAATACCATATTTAGTTTTAAAACCAAGCTCCCTCAAAGCTTTTGTAGTATCTGCATAACAACAATCGATATCTCCAGCTCTCCTAGGGGCCATTACATATGGGATTTTAATTTTATTAACATGTTCAAAAGAATTAACAACATCAAGTACTGAGTACCCAATACCTGTTCCTAAATTATAAATCTCAATTCCCTTGCTATTTAACAATTTTTCTAATGCTAATACATGTCCTCTTGCTAAATCCATAACATGTACATAATCTCTAATACATGTACCATCCTTAGTATCATAATCATTTCCAAAAATATTAAGATGATCCAACTCTCCAATAGCAACCTTACAAATATAAGGCATCAAATTATTTGGAATACCATTAGGTTCCTCACCAATTAATCCACTTGTATGTGCCCCTATTGGGTTAAAATATCTAAGTATTATTATATTCCAATCATTATCTGATATATATAAATCATTTAATATTTGCTCTATAAATAATTTAGTCGTACCATATGGATTAGTAGTACCACCAATAGGACTTTTTTCATTAAAAGGAGCTCTACTTAAATCTCCATAAACTGTAGCACTACTAGAAAAAATTAGATTTTTACAATTAAATTCACGCATAATACTACATAAATTTATTGTACTATCTAGATTGTTTTGATAATATTCAAGTGGCTTTTCAATAGACTCTCCTACAGCCTTATACCCTGCAAAATGTATAACACCATCAATTTTCTCTTTTTCAAAAATTTCTTTTAAAAATTTTTTAGAACAAACATCACCTTGATAAAATTTAATACTTTTATTGGATATTGTTTCTATCTTACCTACTACATCAATCTTAGAATTACTAAGATTATCAACTACAACTACTTCATAGTTGTTATTTAAAAGCTCTACACAAGTATGACTTCCTATATATCCAAGTCCTCCAGTTACTAATATTTTCAAAATAAATCACATTCCTTTCCTTTCATATAAATAATATTTAAATTCCATTCCTTCATTAATTTCTTTTCCAACAGAAACCTTATCATAGTTATCTTTAATATTATCATTAATAGGATTATACCCAGGATACGTCCTAATAACAATATAATCAAAACTTCTTTTTTTTATCTTTTTTTCGAGAAATTCATTCATACCAGGAACATTAGCATTAATAGATTCAAAATATTTTACATTTGGAATTATATTAGCAGCCATATAAAAGCCACCATCAATAGCTCCATAATTAAGAAGAGTTTTACCTTTATTTTTATGAATAATTTTAGCAAATTTATACTGAACTATATCACTTTTTTTATTTTTCATATATTCTATATTTGATGAATTACCAATATAATGAACAGAAAGAACTAAAATAATTCCTCCTATAAAACAATACTTCATAGTATCTAATTTTACCTCATTAGTTATATAATTTCCTATCATTATAAATCCCAAAATAACAAATGACATTATCATCAAAAAATAATAAACAAATTCTTTACATCCCCAAAATACTCCTAAAATTCCGAATCCTATAAATGCCACTACAAATAATTTGTGAACTTTATTTTTTATAAATTTATTGCTAAATATAAAATATAAAAAGCCAACATATATTAAACTTAAATATACAAAACTAACAGACATTTCTCTATAAAAAATACTAAATGCTTGTTTTATTCTAGATAAAACTGGTTGACTTCCAGAATAATTAAAAATATTAAATTTAAAATAAACATCTATAAATTCTCTAAATCCACCAACTAACAGAAAATATAGGGAAAATACTAGCATAGGAATAAACATTCCACACAAGAATACTAAACACGATATAAAAGCTTTTTTATATTTTTTATTTATTATAAAATAAAAGAATAAACTAGCCATAAAACCAAACCAGAAACCTAATATTGTAAATTTTATTAATAATATAACTCCAGCTATTAATCCATTTATAAATAAGTTCTTATAACTAATATCATTATCACAAACAAATACTCTCAAAAATGAATAAAATGTATACATAAGCAATGGTAAGCAAAATTCTTCGGCACTTCCACCATGAGTAAAAAAAGGTGAACTTGCTATAAGAACTGCTATTAATGGTAAAAACAAATATGTTAGATTCTTATTTATAAATAGATTAACAATTTTTATAACATAATATAAAAATATTGTAAACGATATTATTTCAAATATAAATACTCCTATAAATGTCCTACTACTTATAAATGATGATAATGTAAATATCAAAAATAATATAGGCCCTTTTTGTTCGAACATATCTCTATACGGTATTAGACCATATCCCCAGGCTTTACCAACTGTAAAAAAGGCATTCTCATCTACCCAATTATTAAATGGATATAAAAATGAATTTTTTGAACATATCATCAAAACAAGAAATGATATTACTAAACAATACAATAATCTAAATATTTTAGTTTTATTTTTAATAAAAAATAATCTCACAACTTAACTCCTACTTTCTACTAACAAAAAATCACTTTATATTATTTGATTTCTCACTATTTTTATACACTTTAGTTAATATCTTAGCAATAATTTTTGACCAAAATTTACAATATATTTCATAATCTTCTTTAGTTCTAATACCATTTTTTATAATATCAGTAGTGGTAGACTCTTCAGATATTCTATGACCCATTAATTTTCCTTTATCATATATAAATCTTCCTTTTAATTTACTCAACTTTTCCCAAGCAAACCAATCTACATTACATTTATAATCTGATGAGAATATTTCCTTAGAACAATTTTTCTTAACAAAAGTAACAGCAGGACAACAAATTCCATTTCCAAACCTAATTCCCCATCTTTTAATAAATTTAAATTTAGCAATCTTATGACCTCTTAAAGGAAAAAGTAAAATTCTCTTAATTACTAAATTAATATTACTATAAACTTTTTTATCATTTCTAATTTCATAATAATCAGAAAACAAGATAGTAGCATCATTATATTTTTGATACAAATCAACCATTCTTTTAGAATAATTTGAATCATAAATATCATCTTGATGTGCAACAGTTACAAGCTCTGTCTTACCAGTATGAATAGCAAAATCAAAATCTCCTCCTATATTAGTATGACCTCCAACTACAACATCTATTTTATATTTTTTAGCCAAAGTTCTAATATAATCATTATCAGTCGTAGTAGCAATCACTACCTTACTTTTATAACTTTGATTTAAAACAGATTTTAAACATTCCTCTAAATAAGGACTTTCTTTATAAGCTAAAACTACAAACGTATGTAAATTCTTCATCACTACCTCCATGAAACTATCCCTTACAATAAAATTTAGCAAATAAGCCAATTAAATGCATTTTTTCTAAAGCAAGAAAAGTAAAGACAATTATTCTATTTTTTAAAGTTTCTCCATTGATTTTTTTAGAAAAAGGAGAAAATTTTAAAGATACCTTGTTATCATTATACCACTTTTTTATTCTATTATATTCTAAAATAAAATCTTTTTTATTAGCATTTCTTCCAGAAAATAGTAAATACCAAATATAATATCTAATTAAATAATAAGATAAATAATCATTTATATTATCATATTTCTCTATAATTTTATTTAAAAGAAACAAAATATCAACTTCTTTATTTAACCCCTTTTGACTAGTATTTGAAACACTTTTAGTATTAAAAAACCAATTATATCCAATATAATTTAAAATAGTTATCTTAGGTTCAAACGAATATATAAGCAAATTAAAATAAACATCTTCTCCTATACCATAACTTAAAAATTCGATATTATTCTTTAATAAAAAATCTCGTCGATACACTTTTGCCCATGGAGCCATTATTATAAACCTTGACCAATATGTATCTCTTAATTTTTCTTCATGTAAAACTTTATTTTCGACATTAATTCTACGATAACCACTTATTACTATATCAGAATTTTCTTTTGAAATAGTAGTAATGTGTTTTTCAATATAATCACTATCAATGAAATCATCATTATCAATAAACATAATATAATCTCCTGTTGCCTCTTTAATTCCACGATTTCTTGTATATGCAACGCCATGATTTTCTTGATTTAATATTCTTATATTCTTATATTTGCTATATTTTTTAATAACTTTAAGAGAATTATCTGTAGAACCATCATCAATAAGTAATAATTCATAATCTTTATAAGTTTGCTTTAAAATACTAGAAATACATTTTTCAATAGTATTTTCTGCATTATAAATTGGAATAATTATTGAAACTTTTCTCATAATTTTGAATACAAAAATAATAATAAATTAGATAATTTAATATTATAGGCTCCTTTCCACAAAAATATCACAATTTTATTTAACAAATCTACTTCTTTTATTTTATTTATCTCTTTTTTCCAAGTAGGATACTTATCATCTAACCATGTCATAAATTGATTAACATTATCTTTCAAGAAAGAATAATCAGCTTTCCTACAACAGATAAACACCATAAAAAGATAAGTATTCATATAATAGTTAATTAAATACTTTGAATTGTTATAATTAAGTTCATGTGCTAAGTCATCAATATATTGAAGTGATTTAAAAATATTTGTTATTTGTGCTGGATGTCTACCATAACTATTAGAAATAGAATTTGAATTATAAACATAGTTATATCCTGCATAATCTATATACTGATATCTAGCATTATTAAACAAACAAGTAACATTAAAAATAACATCCTCTAAAAACTCTGTATTTCCAAATTTTATAGAATACTTATCTAAAAAATTCTTTCTATACATTTTTCCACAAGTAGCCGAAAAGCGAAAAACATCCCAAACACAAAATTTTGGTGTATTTGCTTGTTTCTTACTTGGTGTTTCTTTAGTATACCCGCCTAAAACAATATCAGTATTTTCGTCAAAAGCAGAAATATACCTCTCTAAATAATCATTTTCTACATAGTCATCGCTGTCTACAAATGTTATATAATTTCCTTTTGCCTTTTTTAAACCAAAATTTCTAGAATATGCTGCACCATGATTATCCTGAGTATAAATTTTAATTTTCTTATTTTTACTAAATTTATTTAATACCTCCAAGGAATTATCAGTTGAACCATCATTAATTAAGATTATTTCAAAATTCTTATAACTTCCATTTAAAATACTATTTATACATTTTTCCACATATTTTTCTGCATTATAAACTGGAATAACTACACTGATTTTTTCCATCAATAACACTTCCCTTCTAATAAAAACAAACAACATTGTAATAAAGCTTGAAACAGTAACAATACTTTTACTGTTGCCGATAAAACACTTTGTGAACTAACTTTAAGAATAAGTTACTAAAATGAAATTTATAAGAAACTATTAATAAAAAAATAGCAGCATTAACTTTAATTGGCTCATCTATAATATAGTTAAATTTAAATTTAAGATTATATGTTTTAAAATATGTTTTAAAAAAACTAAATCCTTCATAATAATAATCTTTCAATTCATCTAAAGATAGTACAATTGCTTTATCAAACAAATAACTACAAAAAATTTTATAATAAAAATTTCTAATATGAATTCTATTATTTTCTAAAAACTTTTTATTTGAAGTAATGTCTCCTAACACTTTTATAGTTTCTAAAATATCATTATTTTTTTTTAGTTCAAAATCATGAGTAACAGAAACAATATTATCAAAATAATTATATCCTATATAAGGAATTACTTTAATTTTTGAAGTATTAGCATATACACTCATGGAAAAAACAATATCTTCAGCTATTTTTAAATTATTAAATTTTATTTTATTTTTTATTAAAAATTCTCTCTTGTAAAGTTTAGCCCAAATGCTAACTTGCCTAAATTTGGACCAATCATTGTTTTTTAATTCTTGAGAAAGATTAATTTTTCCATCATTACCTACTGCTCTATACCCGCTAATTACAACATCATTTGTTCCTATATTTCTAATTAATTCTTCAACAAATTCCTTATCTAAATAATCATCAGCATCCAAAAAAGTTATATAATCACCAGTAGAAACCTCAATTCCTTTATTCCTTGTTTTTCCAACGCCCATATTTTCTTGATCAAAAATTTTAATAATGTTGGGATATTTTTTCTCCCACTTTTTTATAATATTTAATGAATTATCTTTTGAACCATCATTTATTAAAATAAGTTCAATACTCTTATAAGTTTGGTTTAATACACTCTTTATAGCCTTTTCAACAAGTTTTTCAGCATTATAAACTGGTACAATAACAGAAACTTTCTTCATAATAAACTCCTCCAAAATTCCAATAATAAAATCTTTTTATTTTCAATATTTTCATAAAAAGACTATATTAATTCAGTTAAAATATTGAGTATTTTATTTTTATATTTTATTATCATGAAAACACAAGCTACTAACAAAATTGAATATCTTAAAATAAAATTACAATTACTTAAAATAATAATTAATAAAAGCATTAATAAAATCACAGACAATAAAAATATATACTTTAAATCATAAATTTTTCTCTTTTCAACTTTCCTCATTCCATAATAATGAAACATAAATAACAGAAAATAACTAATTAAAGTAGTGTAAGCAGCAGCATAATATCCAAACTTCTTAATAAATATAAAATTTAAAATAATATTTAATATTGCAGCCATAACAGAATAGGTTGCAATCTGAGAATTCTTTTTATAAAAATATTCAATATCATAGAAAAAAATATACATAATTTGAAAAAAGAAGCCAATACAAATAGGTGCAATTAAATTAATAGCTGGATAATAGTCTTTTGTCAAAAATATCTTTATTAATTCTGGTGACACACATATTAATCCAACACATAAAACAAACGATAATGATATTAACACTTTTGAATTTGATTTAATAGTATCTATTTCGTTATTTTTTAATCTTCTATAAACCCATGGTGACCATGGATTGAATAATTGAACTAACAATGCATATAATAGATTAGAAATTGTATAAGCCATACTATAAATTCCTGCATTAGCAGCTCCAGTTAAATTTTTAATCATCAACAAATCACAGCTAGAAAGAATTACTTGAGCTAACAAATGTGGAATCATTGGAATACAAATTTTTAATGATTTTTTTACATAATCTTTATTATAAGTAAATTTTCCCTTAAAACAAATCAAAAAAGCACAAATAACTCCAAAAATAATATTAAAAGTATCAATTCCAACAATTCTTCCCAAATACTTTTTATCCGTTAATAATACAGCAAAAACAAGTGAACAAATTTGAGAAACAGGATTACTCAAAATATTATAAATAAAAGTCCATTTATAGTTGTTTTTAAAATTCCAATAAGTAACCACAATCGTGCATGAATTTATTAAAAACATCATTAAAAACATCAAACTCATCAATTTAGTATCAAATCCAAGAAAATAATTAAAATACTTAGAAAATATCAAATAAATGAAATACGTAAATAAACAAAACATAGAAGAAAAAATGTATATAGACGATAGATACTCAAAATCATTTCCTTTTATATCTAAAAGCATTCTATTAATTGCTATATACATCGATAATAAGCAAATTATATTAAAAATGCCTTTCATAGTCATAAAACTAGTTGCAATTCCTAAATCTGATAAACTGATTATTCTAGTTAAAAAGATTGTTGTAACTAAAGATACCAACATTGAAATTACTATAGTAACAATATTGCAAATAATTGAAATTAAAGTTTTTTTACCATCAAGTTCTCTATTCATCTTTTTTTCCTCTTTTTAAAATGGATAATTCTTGAATTAATAATCTCAACTTTCTATCTTGTTCTGAATTAATTACTGTATTTGAAATATTTATTATTACTAACACAGCTATAATAATAGATAATACCATATTAGAAGCTGTCTGAAAGCCTAATAATTTTGTTAAAAACAGTAAAAATCCTGGTATAAGTGTAAAAACAATAATTAAAGCAAACATTAATATCCAAATAATAGCATACTTTATATTAACTTTTTCCTTAGCAATCAATCTAATAATAAAAATTATAATTAAAAAACTAAATAAAATTGCAAATAAAGTCAAATTTAAACTCATTTATCAGACACCCCTAACCCAATAATTATAATAGAAAGAATAACATTAACCATATAGTAAACATTTTTCCAAGCTTTAATACTAGATACTCCATTCTCTCTTTCATTCATACTAACAGGAATTTCTTCAACCCTATATCCTAAGCGTAATACCTCAGTAGTAGAAACAGGTTCAGGGTATTCAACAGGATAATTATTAGCAAATCTTTCAATTAATTTTTTATCAACTGCCCTAAATCCACTAGTAGTATCATAAATTTTTTTTCTTGTAATTATTTTTATAAAAAATGAAATTAATTTTATTCCTATTCTTCTTGCACGACTAGTTTTAAACTCACTTGAGCTTTTATCAATAAATCTCGAACCAATTACCATATCTGCCTTTTTATCTTTAAGTGGTTTAATAATATTTTCTACATATCTAACATCATGTTGACCATCACCATCAAATTGAACAGCAACATCATAGCCATGCTCATAAGCATATTTATATCCCGTTTGGACGGCACCACCTATACCTAAATTATGAATTAAAGAAATATACGGGATATTATTTTCTTTACATATTTTTTCTGTTTTATCTTTAGAACCATCATTCACTATAATAACATCATAATTAGTTTTATATTTTTCATTGTGTTTTACAATTCTTTTATAGTTATTCAATACATTTTCTTCCTCATTATATGACGGAATAATCAATAGTACTTTCATCTTACACCTCATCATCTAAGAAAAGTATATCATCAATTACATATTTTTACAATAAATTAGTAAAAATATGTAATTAAATAAAACAATGTCTGAAATAACATAATGTTACAAAAAGAATACACAAAACTATTGCTCAAA
This sequence comes from uncultured Bacilli bacterium, assembly GCA_934149245.1. GTDB lineage: Bacteria > Bacillota_I > Bacilli_A > RF39 > UBA660 > RUG11198. The sequence continues at coordinate 47,968 of CAKPER010000007.1, forward strand.
TTAATTTTTTTTGTTTTAGGCATACAATATAATGCAATAAAAATCAATAAAGGAATAAAATATCTTCCCTGCACACCATCGACATAATCAAGCTTATAAGTAGACCAGCAAAAATACATTGAAGCAAATATTCCAGCAATAGAAATTAATAATGATAGCAAAAAAGTAACTTTCTTATACTTTAATTTTGAAGTATCAATTAACGTATTTTTATGACTTAAAATTAATAAAATCAAACAAATAATCCAACAATAAATAGAAAAATCACTTAATGCAAATCTAAACCAACTAAAATTACCTACTAATCCCTTAACATAAAACCAACCATTTAATTGTATTGTATTTATCGCAATTGGAATAAGTTTTAATGGATTATTTAAAATATAATTAAAATTTTTAGTAGCAGAGCCATCTAAAATAGCACCAGAATTTATCAAAACATTTCCAACTAAATAATTAGATAATAAAGAAATTAAAATTATCGATAAATAATACATAAATTTATGCTTTTTATTTTTAAAACATTTATTTGGAATAAAAATTAAAAACAAGATTAAAGGAACATACACAATTTTTACAGTAAACATAACAATTAAAAACAAACATGGAATAACAATGTCCCTAATTTTTATAACTCTTTTTGATAAAATTAATTCAACAACATATGAAGCAAACAATAAAGATAAAGAATTTAAAATAGCGTCATATGATAATGAAGTAATTTGTTGTATAAACATCGGAGTAAGTCCAATAAATAAAATAACATTTTTATATTTAGGACAAATTTTGATAGCAAGTAACAAAATTAAGAATGAAACAATAAAATTTCCCAATCTTGCAAAATAGAAAATCATAACTGGAGAATTTGTGAAAACATCAATAATTTTAATCGAAAAGGCTTGAAATAAATGACCTAAAAATGATTTTGAAACTTTACTACTAGCCCCCAACATTACATTTCTTTTTTCATTTTTTCCATTTTTTAAACAAGTTTTTACATCATTCAAATTAGACACACTATCTCTTACTTGAGCTCCAGAATAATTTAAACATTCTATATTATCAGGAATTTCTATATTCGTAACCTTACTACCATTAAGACCATTTTGAGATAAATTATATGAGATATAAAAATGAGCTGGTTCATCAGGAATTTCTAATGGCGGATTAAAAATTAAAAACGTTCCGAAATAAAACAATGATATTAGCAAAAATGTAGTTTCTTTCAATTTTTTAGTTTTATTAATTATGTAATTAATTACAAAAAAAGCAACAATTATAGCAGATATAATTAAATATTTTAAATTAACAATATTATGTGCTTTTTTTAAATAAATAGTCGGCTCTTTGGTTTTCTTATTAGAAAATAAGGCAACCGAATTCTTTTTTGTAGCATTTTTAGGAATAACTTTTAATTTATAATCTTGTATTTTTTCTTTTTTTATTACTGGAGTATCTAAACAATAATCACTAGCATTTTTTAATACACTAGTATTAATAGTTTTTTTATAAACTTCTTTATTATCATTAAATAACTCAAAAGTTAAATCTGAATTGTTTTTTCTATCATATGTTCCAAATACTAAACATATTCTATCAACATTCTGATTCACTTTATAATCAGAAAAATCAATATTTTTACTACCATTAATAAGAGGAATCGTATCATCTGAAACAACCTGACTATATGTTAATATATCATCATTCCTTTCAAAAAATGTCACCATATAATACAGACTTCCTAAAAAAAAGAGAAAAACAAATAAATTTTGAGGTAAAAACTTAAAAATAACTTTGATGTATTTTATATTTATAAACTGATTCCATTTTCTTAAAATTATTGAATACAAACGTTTAATTCCATCAAATGAAATATTATAGTCATCATCAAAAATAGATTGTTTAAAATAATAATCAATGATCAATACAATCAAAAATCCTACTCCCCTAGATAAAAGTAATGGTAATAGAAAACCATGATATAACTTAGCAATAGCAAACTGTTTAAATAACAAAATTAATATTCCAATCACCATAAACTTAACAAATTTTTTAAATTCAAAATTGCACTTTTTGTGTCTAAATACATACTTTAAACACAAAAAATAATTGCAAATTAATGAAAATAACATTGAGATAAAAGAAGCAACATATATATTAGCAATAACACAACATAATTTGTAAGTCAAAGTACTAATCAAAATCATACCTAATTCTGAAATTAAAAATCTAAATTCAAATTTATTTAATAACTTTTTTAGTTGGCTCATCTCTTTATTCACCACTCTTTCTATCTAATCTAAAAGCATAGTCATAACTCATATTATCATTATAAAACTTATCACTTAATAGCCTTTTTCCCCATTTATCACACATATAGTCCGTTTCCTTTTTAAACCTTTTAATTTGATCTTCACTCATATCATTTCCTCTAGATAAAGATTCATAATGAAATAATTCCACATTAGGAAGAACAACATTATAATAGCCACTATCTAATAGTTTTAAATTAAAATCAACATCATTATAAGCAACCTTCAAATCTTCTTCAAGTCCACCTACACTTAAATATTTTTCCTTTTTTACCATTAAACACGCTGCTGTTACACAAGACCAGTCATATACAGATACTAGCCTTCCAAAATAACCATATTGCATTCTACCTGTAGATACAAAAGCATGCATTGCAATGCCTCCTACTCCAACTACTACTCCAGAGTGCTGTATAGTTTGATTAGGATAAAGTAATTTTGCTCCTACACATCCTATATGTTTTTGACTTGCATATCCTACCATATCATGAAGCCAAGATGAAGTAATAACCTCAGTATCATTATTAAGAAAAACAATATACTCTCCACTAGCTTCTTTAGCAGCTTCATTATTTATATAAGAATAATTAAATTCACACTCTAATCTCTTTACTTTAAAATTATTATGCTTATTCTTATAACTATTCATTAAAGCAAAAGTCTCTTCTTCTCTACTATTATTATCAACAACAATAACTTCATAATTAGAATACTCTGTTTTCTCATAAATAGATTTTAAGCAAGTATCTAACACATCTTTTTTGTCTTTAGTTGGTATAATAATACTAATTTTAGGCTCTTTTTTATATAAATATTCAATTCTATACATCTCAGGACTACCAATTAAATGAACATTAGCCATTATATGATTTCTTTTAAAATAATCTTCTAATGCTCTTTTTCCAGCATCATATGCATAATTTTTATGACTTCCACCACTAGATGTAGAGCCCTCTGTCATTCTCCAATGATATAAAATTTTACTAACATGTCCTATATTTTTAGTCTCATCAATAACTCTTAAAAACAAATCATAATCTTGAGCCCCATTATATTCTCCTCGAAAACCACCTATCTTATCTATAATACTTTTTCTAATCACAGTAAAATGACAAAAATAATTAGAAGATAAAAAAGTATCTAAAGAAAAATCTGGTTTAAAATGAGGAAAACATCTTTCTCCATTATAATCTAATTTATCTTCATCACTATAAATTAAATCTAAATTTTTATCGTCATTTAGTTTCTCTACCATATAATATAATGCATCTCTATCTAAAACATCATCATTATCAACAAGCCCTATAAACTCTCCCTTAGCTAATTCTAAAGCACTATTAGTAGCCTCACTAATATGACCATTCTTTTTTCTATAAACAACTTTTACTTTTTCATACTTATTTTCATATTCTTTTAAGACACTAATAGTCTCTTTTTTGGAAGATGCATCATCACTAAGACAAATTTCAAAATTATCATAACTTTGATTTAATATGCTATCTAAACATTCTCTTAATAATTTCTCTGAAACATTATATACAGGAATTACAATACTAATTAATGGCTGATAAGAAAACTTTTTATGTTCTTTAGAGCTCTCTTGCTCTTTTAACCATTTTCTATAATCCTCATCTACTAACGGATTATAAAATAATTCATCAACATTTTTACTTTCTACATTATTAGAAAAAGATTTTAAATATTGTTTAATCATTCTTGGAGGAATTAAAAAATGATGTCTAACCCACATTAATTTAACTGTTTTTACTATAATTTTAGGAAGACGCTTAAATATATTAAATCCTCTTCTAAGTCTTATTTTAATTCTAAACAAAACTCTTGATAAAATAGAGACATTCTGTTTTAAAATAAATTTATTATTATAATAAACCTCTACTATTTTATCATTTTTTTCTAAACACACATAAATATTAAAATCATCACTCTTTATTTTTTTTATTCTATTTACAACATATTTCTTATCTAAAATAATCTTTTCCTCAAATTTTCTCTCTTTCCCATCTACCAGCACACTAATTTTATCTTTATCTTTACAAATACCTTGTAATTCTATTTTAGCATTCCTTATACCATCAATATTTACAGATATTATTTTAAAATTTGTCTTCATACTTCCTCCTATAAAACTTTTTTTTCAATATAACATTGATAAATATAACTTGGATTTTCATAATACATACTACTATTATAATTATCTATCTTTAGAATAATCCACAATGACATTACTTCAATTAGATTTTTAATATAATTTTTATGATTATTATCTATCATAATAATTATCTTTTGTAAATCTTCCAGCAATAATTCTAGGATTATCTACTTTTGCATATCTTCCATGATATACAATCTGCATATAACCCTCCTAAACTTCTTCTGCAAAACCTTTTTGCAATTTCTCAAATATAAAATAACCTAATATAAAAATAATAATACTAAAAATACTAACAATTCCAAGGTCATAAATATTTGGCAT
>CAKPER010000008.1 GCA_934149245.1 uncultured Bacilli bacterium
TTTTATTTAAAGAAAGCTAAATATATTATGAATGTTAAATATATTAGCATTAATATGCAACCATTAGCTTTATCTGAGTTTGTATGTTTTTCTGGAACACCTACGGCCATTGAAGCAAAAATACCACCAATTAAGCCACCAATATGAGCAAAATTGTCTATATCAGTAATCATAAAACCTATTATTAAATTTATTAATATTACAGGAATAATTTGGCTACGAAGAGCATTTCCTAAATAAACTCTATAGTGATATCCAAAATATAAAATAGAGCCTAACAATCCAAATATTGCTCCACTAACACCTACACTAACTCCACTATTAAAGGCAACTGATAGGATACTACCACATACACCACTAAATACAAAGATAAATAAATACTTAAATTTACCATAAAAGCTTTCTACTTGAGGACCTATAACATATAGAGAGTACATATTACAAACAATATGAATAATACCAGCATGTAAAAACATACATGTAAATAACCTATAAAATTGTCCATTCTTTACGTAATAACTAGAATTAGCCCCAAACTTAAGTAAAGTTCTGATATCAGTTGAACCATTTCCAAATACATACATCAAAACAAACATTATACAACATACTGCCATTATTATATAAGTAATTATAGGTAATTTAGAAGCAAATACTTTTTCAACTTTTTTAGATTTTTCTAAACTTTCTTTATTTATATCATCACTTATTTTTACAAATAAATCTATTCCTTTTTCTTTATGAGTAGTTTTAGCTACTATATCAGGAAATAATTCAATTAAATTAGGATTTTTTATTTCACTATTTTTACTAACAAAGAAGTTTAAATCTCCATCTTCATCTTTCTTTAACTCTACTCCATCTCCTAAATTGGTATATATACTTACAGTAGGCATTTTTATACAAAATGTTTTCTTCTTTAAGTTGCCTATTATTTTTCTTAATTTAAATTTATCAAAACTTAATTGCTCATTATTATGAATATAATGACTAACAATCCTTATAATTTTATAGTCTTCATCTAAATTCTCTAACCATATTTCATCAGTAATACCATGTAATATTACTGGATTATAATTCTTTTCTGTTATGAAATAGTGAACTAGATTCATTATTAATAAATCACTATTATTTATTTTTATTTCTGGCATCATTTCCATTCCTTCTTCCAACTGAATAATATTATACTAAAAAACATAAAATAAATAAAGAGGCGATACTATGAAATTTAATTTCAAAATAATCTAAAATATACTATTACTATAGTTTCTTAGTTTTTATCTAGTATATATTTTAATAATTAAAAAGTAATATAACCTTTTTAAATTTATCTCCAATAACTCACCAAATTATTTATTTTCAATATATAAACTTTTTAATAAAAGTTCTTCAAAATATAAAAGCACCTTAATTATAAACTATTTAACTAATCAATAATATATTCCAATATTTTTTCTACTTAAAAATAATTTTTTAAGTCTTATAAATTGTTTGATTGTACTAGTTAGTTCTACTATTCTTTTACTTAAACAAAAGGTAGCTTACTTTTTATACCATATATAATATGGAATATTTTTGCAACTATACTATCTATATAGATATTAGTTTTAAATTAATCTTCTCTATATTTTTCTAATATTTTTTTGAAAGTATCTGGAACATCACTTGAAAACTCTAGATATTTTTTAGTTATTGGATGGATAAAACCAATTGTACTAGCATGAAGCATTTGACCAAAATTTTTATCATCCATTTTTTTATAACCATATACAGGATCATTTACAACTGGATGATTTATATAGGCTAAATGTACTCTTATTTGGTGTGTACGTCCTGTTTCCAGAACACATTCTATTAGAGTAGCTTTCTTTAATCTTTCTAAAACTCTAATATGAGTAATAGCATTTTTACTGTTAACCTCAGTTACAGCCATTTTTTTCCTATTATTTTTATCACGACCAATTGGAGCATCTACGGTAGCTGTATCTTCTAGAATAACGCCTTGTACAAGTGCTATATATTTTCTAAGTACAGTCTTGTTACTTATTTGACTAGCGAGGTCATTGTGAACTTCGTCAGTTTTAGCAACTAATAATAGTCCTGATGTATCAGCATCTATTCTATGAACTATTCCTGGCCTGATACTACCATTAACAGAACTTAATTTATTAATATGATACATTAAAGCATTAACTAGTGTTCCACTATAATTGCCAACAGCAGGATGAACTACCATGCCACTTTTTTTATTAACAACTAACAAATAGTCATCTTCATAAACAATATCTAAAGGAATATTTTCTGGTTTTATTTCTACTTCTTCTGTATAATCATCATTTATATAAATATTATCATCAAGCTTTAAATTGTAGCTTGCTTTTACCTTTTTATTATTAACTAAAATATTTCCAGAATCTATCATTCTTTTAACTTTACTTCTAGAAATATCAGTATTATCCATAACATATTTATCAATTCTAACTCTATCATTTGCTTTTATTTCCATAACATTCACCTCTAATACTAAAAACAATAATTAAAAAGACTCCTACTACTATTGCAATATCTGCTACATTAAATATAGCAAAATTATAGCCAATAATATTAAAATCAAAAAAATCTATAACATATCCAAGTCTTATTCTGTCAAATAAATTCCCTAAAGCTCCTCCTACTATAAGTCCGTAAGAAAAGCATTCAAAACCATTTAATATTCTACTATTAATATACCTAAAAATCAACCAGACTATAAAAAATGTTAAAATTATTATGAAAAAAATATTTCCTTCTAACATACTAAAAGCAACACCTGTATTTTTTACATAGGTTATGGAGAAAAAGTTTTTAATAATTGATATACTTTGATTAGGAGCCATAAATTTTGTTACTAAAAGTTTAGAGATTAAGTCTATAATAATTATTAGGAATATTACTATATAAGTTTTTTTATTTTTCATTTTCATAATATTTACATCCTTCATTAATTATTAGAATATTTGTTAGAATTATTACATGTGTATTCAGCAGAATAATCAGAACTAGATATTGAGCATGTATCATAATAAGTTATAGGTAAGGAAAATATTTGATTAGATAGTAAACTTGAGGTGACTCTACTTTCTAAATAATAATTAACTCCGCTAGTTATATAATATTTCCCATTTTTGTACGAAATACCGTTAATTTTGTAGAAGTTTCGACATTTTGATGAATTTGTATCATCAGAACAATAATATTTATCTTTTAACATAGTTCTTAACTTATATATACCAGTTTTCCCAATTTCAATTGATTTATTATTACATCTTGATAATTGATAATATTGGAAATTACTATTATATTCATATCTGTCACAAAATTTTTTAGTTTGTTTATTTTCTGCTATAATGACTTTATCGCTTGAAGATATTTTTTTGGAAACTTTAGTAAAATTAATTTTGTATTTTGTTACATTGGTTGTAATTTCATTGCCATCAATACTTGTGACGTCGTTAATAAGCAATACTATTTCTGATGATTTTTTATAGTATTTACCTTTTAAAGCATTTTGAACTTTTGTTAGTTTATCATTATTTGAGCCTGAAGCATCAGTACCACCATTATTTGAGCCTGAAGCATCAGTACCACCATTATTTGAGCCTGAAGCATCAGTACTACCATTATTTGAGCCTGAAGCATCAGTACTACCATTATTTGAGCCTGAAGTATTGCCTTTACCTATTACTTCTGTTAATGCTGCTGGCATATTAGTAATAATTTTGTATTTTTCACTAACATCACAATTTAAATTACTTAAATCAGCATAATAATAATAAACCATATCTGAATCTCTATATAAAGATACATCAACTTTATTTAATTCACATTTCTTCGTTTTGTTTTTGGGATTAATTATGTCTTTATTTTGAATTAAATTTTTAATTTCACTTAGTTTAAATGATTCCATTTTAACTACTGTCACCTCATCAGTATATTTTTCATTAGAACACTTTTCTTTGTCATATAATTTACATTTTGTATAACTATAACTACTACTACTATCATTACTTTCAAGGTCGTTTTTTGTTCTAGCCTCGCTTATATATGCATCAATGGAATTTTCTAACTTATCAACAAATATTTTCTCACTTTTATCCTTTGATTTTTCTATTACCCCAAGGACACTATGAGCTGTAATTCCCATGACTAATCCTAAAACAACAACAGTAGCTAATAATTCAATTAAAGTAAAACCCTTATTATCCATATTTATCACCTAGTTTTATTGTAGCATATTAATTTTATTTTTTCTATGAAAAACAAAAAAATAAGACAAAAACAAAAGAATTGTTTTTATCCTAAAAGAAATTATAGATATTAATTTTTAATTATTCGCCACTTTCTAATGTTAAAATTCCTGTTTCTATTGCAAGACCACTATAATTGCTATCTTCTATAGCAAATGTTCTTAATGCTGCCTTAGGGTTAGCAATATTAAGAGTATATGTCTCTTCGGTCATAGTAACACTTTGAACATCAGTATTAAAAGTGTGACTACCGTCACTATTAACTTGTTTAAAGTAAACAGTAGTTGGTGCGCATTCTGCAGAAAAAGGTACTTTATTAAAAACGACTTCTCCTTGTTCGTTACTAACAATTAAATCACCATACGTATTACCTTCACTATCTGTTCTATAAAATTCAGCAGCAACAACAGGAGTTCCTCCATTAGCGCTATCGCCAGTATCTGTTATTTTTAAGGTTAAGGTACCTGTAGCTTCGATTGTGAATTTATAGTCATCAGTTCCTTCAACTATAGAAATATTACTAGGATTAATAGATGTAACATCATACCCAGTAACATTTGCAGTAACATTATAGTTACCATTAATAGTTCTAAACTTCCTTGACCATCAGCTATTGATACGGTATGTTTTTTTACATAAATTAATTTCACTTTCCGTAATTTTTAAATTTGGATAATTAGCATCCATAAGACATATAGAAACAATATGCTTATTAGATGTAAGATTAACATTATAAAACTCGTTTTCTCTAGCATAAATGGAAAAAGCCCCTAATACATTAGCACTGTGAATAACATATACTTTATATGCACAACATTTTGTAAGAAAAACAGAAATTTTATCTAAACAATTAGACTTATTTTTATAAATTATCTCATTATGCATATTTTTTATAATAATTAAACAAGGAAATCGTAAAATTTCATTATTAAAACTTATCTTTAATTTAACCTCAACCATAATAAACACATCACTCCTATACTTTATTGTATGTATAACAAAAATTACGAAAAAAGCTATCACAATATAATTTGCAATATTTATAAAAATAATATATACTTAGGTAGGGTGAACATATGCAACTTTCATATAATGAAAAAAAAATAGAGCTTGTTAATTGTAAAAGTTTTTATTCAAGATTAAAAGGATTTATGTTTGATAAGAATATAAATAAGGCTTTATTATTTGATAAATGTAATAGTATTCATACATTTTTTATGTTTTGTAATATTGATGTAATTATGTGTGATAAAAAAAATATTATTATAAAATATTATAATAATCTTGCAAAAAACAAAGTAATTTTGCCTAAAAAGGCTGTAACGAAAGTATATGAAATGCCTGTTAATTATTTTAATAATGTTAAAATAGGTGATAAAATGGAGGTAATAGAATGAAAATAACAATATTAGGATGTGGTGCATATGGTACAGCACTAGCAAATATGTTTTTAGAAAATAAGTGTGAAATAAAAATGTGGAATAAATTTGGAGATATTTTTGATAATTTGAGGCAAGAATATCAAGATATATATTTTACTACTAACTTAGAAGAGAGTTTAGAAGACTGCGAGTTATTAGTAATAGCAATTCCTGTAGCTTTTATAGAAAGTGTTGCAAAAGAGTTAGCTAATTACTATAACAACCAGGATATTCTAATTGCCAGTAAGGGAATAAGTATTGATGATGGACTGCTAGCAACAGAAATTCTAAAAAAAGAATTAAAAACTGATAATCTGGGAGCTATTTCTGGTGGAACATTTGCTGTTGATATGAAAGATAAAAAGGTTATGGGATTAACTCTTGGAACAAATAGCTCTAGCATAAAAGAAAAAGTAAAGGAAGCTTTAGAAAATAAATATTTAAAAATTCAATATACTAATGACTATCTTGGAGTAGAAATATGTGGAGCAATTAAAAATGTTATGGCTATAGGTTTTGGAATATTAGATGGCTGTGGTTATCCAGAATCTACTAAGTTTTTATATTTAACTGAGGCTATATATGAAATAAAATATTTAATTGAAAAACTTGGTGGTGAAAGCGAAACTATTATGAGTTATGCTGGTATAGATGATATAATGATGACTTGTACTTCAACTAAATCTAGAAACTATACACTAGGAAATTTAATAGGTGCTAAAAAAGACATAGAAGAAATTAATAATTATAAAGAGACTACAACTATTGAAGGACTTGGAACAGCATTAGCAATTCATAATATATGTAAAAATAATAATTTAGAATTAAATATTTGTAAGATAATTTATGATATACTTTATAATAATCAAGATAGTAACGCCTTAATAGAATACTTAGAAAACAAATAAAATTTATTAAAGTCGGATGAGCAGAATCTGTAAATAAATTTTGATAATAAACTAATTTGACTTTTTGTTATTATTTATAATATATAATAGTATTTACACAGAATTATTTACACTCCTACTCATAGATAAAAAAAGATCTACATATGATCTTTTTTATTTTTGCCATTCAAATTCATAATCCATTATTCTAACAATATCACCGTCATTTATTCCCATTTTTTCTAATTCTTCATCTAAGCCCATTTTTCTTAGTTTGTTAGAAAATCTTACTAAAGCTTCTTCAGTATTAAAGTTTGTCATCTTAAACATTTTTTCTACTTTTTCTCCAGATATAACGTAAACTTTATTATCTTTAGAAATAGAAAATGGTTTTGTAACTTTAAATTTATATAATACATGACTTTCTTGAATATCTTCATCAAACAATACTTCATCTTTTGTATTTTTTACTAAATTAAGTAATTCATTGATAACTGTATCAAGCCCTTTATTATTTATAGCTGATATCTCATAAATTGGTTCTTTAACATGTTCTTTAAATTTAATTAAATTATCTTTTGAATCTTCTATATCCATTTTATTAGCAATTATAATTTCTGGCTTTTTTAGTAATTTTTCACTAAAATTCTCTAATTCTTTTCTTATACTAAGATAATCTTGATATGGATCACGACCTTCACTTCCTGACATATCAATAACGTGAGCTATTATTTTTGTTCTTTCTATATGTCTTAAAAATTTGTGACCAAGTCCAGCACCTTCACTGGCTCCTTCGATAAGACCTGGTAAATCAGCAACTGTATAAGAATAATCATCTGTACTAACTACTCCTAAGTTTGGAGATAATGTTGTAAAGTGATATGAAGCTATTTTAGGATTAGCATTTGTAATCATTGATAAAATGGTTGATTTTCCAACACTTGGTAATCCAACTAATCCAACGTCTGCAAGCATTCTAAGTTCAACAATAACTTTTCTTTCCTCACCTGGCTCACCACGTTCACAAAATGATGGACAAGGATTATCTTTCGTTGCTAAAGTTACATTACCATAACCGCCTCGCCCACCAAAGGCAACAACAACTTCTTGATTATTTTTTGTTAAATCTGCAATTACAACACCTGTCTCATAATCTTTAATAGTTGTGCCTAAAGGAACTTTAACAATAGTATCATCGGCACTTTTACCATTTTTATTTTTTCCTTGACCATTAGCTCCTACATTAGCTTTAATATGTTTTTGATATCTTAAATCTATTAGAGTTCTAAGTCCTTCATCAGCTTTAAAGATAATATCTCCACCTTTTCCACCATTACCTCCAAAAGGACCACCCATTGGAATATATTTTTCTCTTCTAAATGCCATACAGCCATCTCCACCACGACCAGCATAAAGATTAACTATTACCTCATCTACAAACACATTATCCCTCCTCTTTCTTAATTATTATACTATAGAGGTAAAAAAAAAGAAATATCCAAAATTTAATTTAGATAATTTCTTTTAATTTAAAATAATTAATTTATTATTCTTTTGTAGTTGTTTATGGTCTTGCATCTGTATTTGTAGTAGTAGTGGTTGAAGTTGTTTTATCAGATTCTAACTCACCAGTCATACTACTAATTGTACCACTAACACCAGTAGAACCATCACCAGTACTAACTTCAACTCTACCAACAAAATCTTTCATAGAATCTGTTAAATTTTGATTTTCATTCAAGTTATTAATATACAATACAATCATAAATGTTTTTAAATTACTACCATCACTAGAATTAATACCATTTATTGTTATTCCATCAGCAAGTTTAGAAGTCTTATCACTATCACTTCCTTCTCCTTCAGTTGCAGCTTTTACTGGAATACCAATTGAAGATTTTCTAGTTTGAGGGCTATCAGGATCATTATACTTTAATAAAGTTTTTTTAACACCCTTGCGATTAACATAAATTGGTTGAATTCCATCGGCTGTATATAACTCTTTACCAGTAGCATCCTCAATTTTTATTAAATCTTCTCCAGTATCTTCTTGAGTTAATTTAAATTTAGGATCCCCTGTACTTGACTCTTCAGAATATCCTTCACCTTTAGAAATTTCATAAACCATAGCATGCAAATTAGCAAAACCATTGTTTTCACTTATTAAGTTAATACTTACATCTTGAGGTGAATTAGCAGTATTTTTAACCTGGAAAACATATGCACTACATATTTGGTTTCCATAGTCATCAACACACATTTTATTTTTAGTGGTATCATCCTGCCATTCTACTGAATATTCAGCAACTTTCATATCAACAGGAATTAATTTGTTATTCATCCAACCAGCTCCATAACTAACGTATTCTAATTCTAGTTTAGTAGATCCAGTTTTTACTGTAGAATTAGCACTACTAGTAGAAGCTGTAAAATACGCAAATGTTGCCCCAACAGCCATTACTATAAAGGTTGCAACTGCAATTACTCCATAAAATAACCCTCTATCTTTATTATTATTCAATTTACTCTTTTTATTATTCTCATTCATAATATGCCTCCCATATCTACTTTACATCAAGTATATCAAAACTATAATTAAAAATCAAGAGCTATTTAAAAATTTTGTCATTATAAAATTAGGATTTATAAAATAATAATTCTTACATAATTTTAAAAAATTTTGAGCATTATTTAACATATAAAAACCTCGTTTCTATTTTGTCCAAGAAACGGGGTTCATATCATTAATAGTCTTCTTTTTATAATTTAAAGTTGTTTTATCTAAATCATCAATTAACATATGAGCATCTTCCCAATTAGTAAGTCTAGCACCACTTGCAAATTTATGACCACCACCACCATATTTAGCAACAACTTCATTAATTATAGGTCCTCTAGATCTGATATTAACTCTAATTAAATCATTTTTTTTATCTTCAGTCATAAAAATCCATACTAATATTTCATTTATACACTTTACTTCGCTAATTACATTACCACTAGTGGCAGTATCAACATTATATTTTTTTAATATATCATCAGTTATTTCAATATATCCAACACCATTATCTGTAACTTTCATATTTTCAAATATATATCCTTGAAATCTTACCTCAGATATTGGTCTCATGTAAAGCGGTTCGTATAAAGATGTAAAGTCTATATTAGTTTTATTTAGAAGTTTTGTAACTAAATTAAACGTTTTTTTAGTAGTATAAGCATGCATAAATCTACCAGTATCTGATACAATACCTAAATATAAATTTTTAGAAATATCAGCATTTATAGATAATCTATTATTAAAAATGAATTCTAATATTAATTGACAGGTAGAAGATGCTTCATCATCTACTATTTCAAAATCAGCGTAATCATCAATAATAGGATGATGATCTATTTTAATTATATGTTTATACTTACTAAAATCATCTATATCTATTCTCTTAATATCAGGTGTATCTAAAACAATAAGAAGTGTATTGTCATAACTAAGTTCAGTTTCTATTTTATCTAGTTCACCCATAAATTTAAATCTACTAGATGGTGTTCCTACTGCTAGCACATTTTTTTTAGGATATTTTAATAAAATAATACTTTTTAGTGCTAACTGGCTTCCTAAAGCATCAGGATCAGCACCTCTATGTCTAGCAATTACTATTGTATTATATTTTTTTATAGTCTTTAAAATCCTACGAAATTTAGAATATCTCTTCAAATCTATCATTATTTAAGCTCAGCCTTGACTAAATCAAAAGTATCTCTAGCAATCATCAATTCTTCATCAGTAGGAATTACATAACATTTAACACTAGAATCTTTAGTGCTAATAATAGCTTCTTTTCCACGAATATTGTCATTAGCCTCACGATCACATTTGATTCCAAGACAAGATAATCTATCCATAACCATTCTTCTTATATGAGGAGCATTTTCACCAACACCAGCAGTGAAACAAATAGCATCTACCCCATTTAACTCAACATAATATTGTGAAATATATTTTACTATTGAATTAACATAAGCATGATGTGCTAATATAGCCATATCATCTTTTTTTCCAATAGCCTCATCTATATCTCTAAAATCACTACTTATTCCACTAATACCAAGCATTCCACTTTTTTTATTTAAAATAGTATCAACTTCTTCTATAGATAAATTCTCTTTTTTCATTATGTAAGGAATTATTCCATAGTCTATATCTCCAGAACGAGATCCCATTATAGTTCCAGAATTAGGAGTGAAGCCCATAGTTGTATCAATACATCTTCCATCTCTAACAGCACTTATGCTTCCACCTTGTCCTAAATGACAAACAATAATATTACAGAACTCTTTATCTAATAATTCCATAGCTCTATTAGCAATATATTTATGACTTAGTCCATGAAAACCATACTTACGTATTCCGTATTTTTCATACCATGAATAAGGAACAGCATATATATATCTATCTTTAGGCATTGTTTGATGAAAAGCTGTATCAAAACAAGCTATTTGCTTAGCTTTAGGAAAAGCCTTCTCACTAGCTTCGATTCCCATTATATTAGCTGGATTATGTAGAGGAGCTAAATCTGATAGTTCTTTAACTGTATCTATTACATCATCATTAATAATAACACTATCAGCATATTTATCTCCACCATGAACAACCCTATGTCCAATAGCATCTATTTCAGATAAATCTTTTACTACATCATAATTAATAAGCTCTTCTGTAACAATTTTAAAAGCTACTTCATGATTTGGTAAATCAATCTTTCTTTCATGTTTTTCTCCATTAATCCAAATAGTATAAAACGAATTATCAATACCAATTCTTTCAAATCTACCTTTAATTAAAATTTTTTCTTCTGGCATCTCATAAGCTTGAAACTTTAAAGATGAACTTCCAGCATTTACAGATAATATCTTCATTATTCCACCTCTTCTATTAAATTATATCACACAAATAACTTTACTTACCAAGAATTACTCAAACAAATATTTTTCTATTCTCCCATTTCTAACATAATCCCAGGTAATATTTGTTTTTTTCTAGAAACAACACCTTCTAAAAATGTTCCTTCTGTTAATTGGTCATTTTTATATACTTTTCTTAAGATATCTTCAGCTCTTTTACTGTAAAGAACATAAGAACCTTTACTTATAATATCAGTTACAAACAAACAAACTAAATAATAATCATTAGCATCTGCTACTTCATTTAATAAATCAACATAATCATTCATAACTTCTAATATTTCATCAGGATTGGTAGTTGATAATTGACCAAGACCTATACGTTTATCTCCAACTGGATATGTTTTATAGTCTGTATATAAAACTTCTTCATAAGTTTTACCTTTTAAACTAGAACCAGCTTTTAACATATCAAGACCATATTCATTGTAATCTACTTCTGCTATTTTACTTAAAACCAAAACAGCTTCTTTATCTAAATCTGTAGTAGTAGGAGAACTTAAAATTAATGTATCAGATAATATTCCAGATAACATTAAACCAGCAATATCTTTAGGAATATCAATATTATTTTCAAGATATAGCTTATATAAAATAGTATTAGTACTACCAACTGGCATATTTCTAAAATTAATAGGCATATTAGTACCAATACTACCAATATTATGATGATCTATTATTTCAAGTATATCAGCTTCATCTAGTCCTATAGCACTTTGTTCATAATTATTATGATCAACTAAAATAACTTTTTGACGATTGTCATAACTAACATCTGATAATCTCAAGATACCAATACATTCATCATCTTCATTAATAACAGGATAGTAACTATACCTAGTTTTATTAGCAATTGTCATAAAATCGCTAACATTTTCATGTTCACTAATACATAAAATATTCTTCGTATATGGTAATGTTGATATATTGTTAGCTAAATTAAATCTTCTAGCTGTAATAATAGTATTATGTTTTGTATTTATAATATTAACACCATGTTTTTTGGCTAATTCAATATGTTCTTTTTTTATAGTATTTGGACCTGTTACTATAAGTAATTTAACACCACATTCTATAGCATATTCTATAATACTATGACGATCTCCAACAATAAGAATATCATTATTATCAAATTTTACATTTTCTTTTATTGTGCTACTTTTGTAACTAGCAACAAACATACGTCCTTTAATATCATTATCTATTCTAAGAACTTCTTCTCCATCGATAGCTTCCATTATATTGTCATAAGTGCTATCAATTTTGTCAATAGAATCAGAAAATTGCTCATGGGCTATATCTTTCATAGTAATAATACCTAAAAGCTTACTTTTATCATCAACAACAGGAATTTTACTTATTCCAGCCTCAACCATTTTTACATAAGCATCATTAATAGAATCTCTCTCCGTAACACTGTAATTTTTGGTATAATCTAAGTCACTAACCTTAATTTTAACATCATTTAAAAATATAGGTTCAGAAACATTAAAATAATTAAGTGCATACTTAGTTTCTAAATTGACAGAACTAAGTACCGCTGCTTCAGCATTAACGCCTAATTTGTTTTTTAAATATGCTAGACTAATAGCAGCAGCAACACTATCCGTATCTGGATTTCTATGACCAAACACATATATCTTATCTCTATCCATTATACATCTTCCTTCTTTCTATATCTAAATTGTAACAAAATAAAAGGTTAAAGTCCACAAATATAGAGAAATTTTAGAGAAATTACCCTCTTTTTACAAATAGTGATGCCAAAAAAATAATGACTACTAATAATAAAGAAATTTGATAATTAAAAAATAAACTTAATATAAAAAATAAAAATAAATAACATAATAATTTTACAAATATATCTAATCTTTTTTTAACATTTGTTTTAGGAGAGTCTGATGAAAATTCAATATCTTTCATATGTTTAGAAGTCCTCTTTTCTAGTGGAAGAGTTTCTTCATACGTTTGTATTTTTTCATTGTATTTCTTTAAGCAATTGTTTCCATACCACTTTTTTAAGACCTTTTCTATATTATTATAAGAGTAGTAGCTACGCCCCTCGAACATATATTCTTTAACCGGTAAAATATCTTCTTTTAAAAAAACTGGTTCTTTCATAAATTTTTCCCAAGGAATTAAAATTGGCTGAGACATATACTTACTATTTTTAGATAAGCCACTATATTTTTTTTCAATAAATAAAGCTATTTTTTTTAATAGACTAGGATTAAAACCTAAATTATCAATAAAAACAATAGGAATAGTAAGTATTTTTATAAAAGTTCTAAATACTTCATCTATAAATTTATTGTTATTAATATCTCCATAAGTAACAACATCTACAAATATTCCATTACCACAACATCTATTATCAAGTAAAATATTTCTCTCTTCTACATAAGTATTCTTTTTTCTAATTTTCATTTGGGGAACTAAAATATTATATCTAGTATCTTTTTCATAGCAATGATAATAAAATTCATTATTTAGTTCTTTATCAAGGGCGGCAATAAATTTATCCCAATCACTTCTTAAAATAAATATATCTATATCGTCATCCCAAGGAATAAAACCTCCATAGTTAACTGCTCCTAAAGCTGATCCTGCTATTAAGCCATAAGTTATATCATATTTTCTACAAATTCTATCAATCTCATCCATAATAGATAAAATTTCCTCATGTAATTTACTTAAAAAAATTTCCTTATCCCCCCTTAATTTTATCCTTATATCTTTTTTCTTTATATACTCATTCATAAAATACCTCTTCTATGTTACTAGTACATATATCGTATATCTTAAATTAGTTTTTGTCAATAAGGCTTATTTTGGAAAATAATTGTAATAATTTGAAAAAAATAATAAAAATTTTCGCAAATTAAAAGGAAATCGAGAACGAATAGCCAATAATATAATTAAGGGGATAAAGAAAGGATGCAATAAAATGAAAAAAAATAATAACAAAATAATAAATAATATTTTTGTTAATAATTATATAATTTTATACAAACTAATTTCATATATAACAAAAATATCATTATATGATTTAGAAAGATATGCTTCTATAAAATTGAATGAAAAAATCATAAAAAATAATGTCTATAGTTACTATACAATATACTTAAGTATATTTAATGATAATAATTATATTATTACTGTTCATAGTAAAATGGATTATCAAAAATCTATTTATATAATCATATTAAATAACTACTTTAGTAAAAATTATTTAACAGATTATATGTTTAGAGATAAATATGGAAAAAAATATATAAATAATATTATAATTTATGAAGTTAATCTAAAACAGTGTTACATAAAGGAAAAAACTAGTAAATCAAATGAAAATTTAATAGCTATAGGAAGTTTTTTATATTACCCATTTAATTATAGAAAAAATTATGTATTGTTAAAAAATATATTAAATAATAAAGAAATAAAAGTATTAAATGGCCATTTAAAAAATGATAAGAATAATTCCTATCATTTAAACTATTAATTATTATCTTTAGTAAATTCATATAAAGCAAAGCCATCATTTTTGTGAACTAATTTATAATTAGGAGATGCCGCCAATATTTGATTTAAATATGTATTTGTATAAGTAAGAATGTGAGTTATCTTGTATTTTTTAAATACTCTTCCATAATTATTAGTAATTTTCATACATTCATCAAAGATATCAAACTTTCCATTAAATGGCTTAGTGTACAAATCACTTCTAGAATCAATGTAAACTTTAATATCTTTAAACATTAAATAACTACCAAAATCATATTCATTATATAATTTTACCTTTTTCATATCAAGATTTTTATTCATATATTCAACCATTTCAACTGGATAAACCTTTGATGAAATAAAGTCTTTCTTACTATTTATATTGTAGACAATTAAAGAATTAACAATTACTACAATAAGTACAACAAAGATTCCATAAGCAGGTAAATCAAAATCTAGAACCTCATCTGAAGTTATTTGTCCAATATTACACATTATTCTACATAGATAAAAAATTCCTATAATAGCTAAAAAAGAAATGTGTCTAACCGATAAAAATGACATTAATACAAGACCAAAAATCATACAAATATCAGATAGTTTAACTTTAACTTTTGT
The DNA here is from genome assembly GCA_934149245.1 of uncultured Bacilli bacterium. GTDB lineage: Bacteria > Bacillota_I > Bacilli_A > RF39 > UBA660 > RUG11198. The sequence continues at coordinate 15,676 of CAKPER010000008.1, forward strand.
AAAAAATAAAGTAACAAATAAAATCAATAAATATCCCCATACAAAAGCATCTTCTATTAAGACCAAAGGCTTATGTTCATCTATATACTTCATAGTATCTCCTTGCATTATTTTTATAAAATAAGTATAAGGAACATCTCCAATTGGCGTTAATAGTCCTATAAATAGACTAATTATAAAAGTTATTAATAGTAACTTAATATTTTGATTATTTTCTATAATAAGTCTATTTGAAAAAATTTTACTAGATGAATTTAGATTGAACTTATTTTTAATCTTGCAAACAATATTTTCAAATAAATATGGAAGCATTAAGATAAAATAAAATGGCCAAACAGCAGCATGTAAATTAGCTACTAATAAGCAAATTATCATTAGGAAGAACATATATCTTTTATTACTACTACTTAGAAGTCTTTCGATAAAGTAGACTTCAAGAACAAATAATATATATGTAATAAGTTGTGCTCTAGTTGCAGCATAATGAGCTAACATTATAGTTGCAAATATACTAAATAGCAAAGATAAGAAATAGCTTTTGTTTAGTTTTAAATTAACAAAGTAAAATGTTAATGAAACAATCATAAAACAAATAATGTTAAATATATATAAGCCATTAAAATCAAAACTAGAATAAATTTTATAAATGATAACATCATAAAGCCAGTGAGGATATGTATATGGTAAGCTGTGCCATGACCAATGATCTTTCATATCTATTCCATGCTTTAAGATAGATTTTCCTATTTTTATAGTGTAAAAAGTATCATTTTGAAACTCTCTACCAACAAATGCTATGCAAATAAATAGTAGTATTAAAATGCTACTAAACATTAATATTTTTTTATTATTTTTCATTCCAATTCCCCCATAAGTCTTTTGGATATACTCCATCATTTATCAATTGTAATATATTATTTTTTAGTTGCTCTAAATCTTCTCTATAAGTCATACCGTTAAATTTACTTGTAGTATGCAAAATTTTAACATCTGCTAAACCATCATCAATAGATTTTTGAACAATAGTAGGCAGATAAAATTCTCCTTTTTCTTTGTCTGGATTTTCTAAAAAGAATTGCTTAAAATAATACTTAGCACTATCCATTATTTTAGGAGTGAAACCAAATAAATTAACAGATACTGGCACATTCTCATCGATAGTATTTACCTCATTTTGTTCATAATAAACAAGTTTGTTATTTTCATAACCAATTTTAGTTCTTTCAGTTACAGACTTTAAAAAGTCATTTTCAACAACACAAACACCACGAGAAACAGTTCCATTTGTACTCAATGTATTACCAAGTTTATAAGCAACCATAGCATAATGTTCTTTTCGACCTACCGATTTTACTTTTTTCAAATAATTAGCTAATTGTAAAAAAGCATCTCTTCCATAAAAATCATCGGCATTTATTATCATAAAATTTTCATCTATAACACTTCTACTTGCTAAAAGTGCTTGTCCAGTTCCCCAAGGTTTTGTCCTGGTTGATGGCAACTCTACTCCATCAGGTAAATCATCTAATTTTTGAAAAACATACTCAACTTTGATTTTACTCTCAATTCTTTTTCCAATAGTATCTCTAAATAAATTAAGATGTTCTTCCTTTATAACAAAAACAACTTTTTCTACTCCAGCTTTAATAGCATCGTAAATGGAATAATCTATTAAAAATTCCCCACTAGGGCCAACTGGTGTTAATTGTTTAAGTCCACCAAATCTGCTTCCCATACCAGCAGCCATTACTACTAAAATCATCAAAATCACCTCTACTAACTAAATACTTATATTTAATGTAAAAAACTAAATAGACAAGAAATAGAAATGATTAATCCTAAAATAAGATAGGACGCTTTACTAATCTTAATCTTTTGATAATTACTTGGATGTATTTTTTTATTATCATATAATCCCTCATCTATTAACTCAATACCAAATACTTTAAGTTTTTCTAAATTTTTATGACTAAGTACAGTAAAAGATGTACAATCATCTAAATCTAAATATATAATGTCGGATGGAGCCTTAAAAAAGTAAAAACTCATAACAATATCACCAATAGAACCTACAATATTTAATATTGATAAATATACTAATAAATATGAATTAATAATCATTCCAATAATAAGTGTAAAAATACCAATAAATGTAATTGGAAACATTAAAGATGTAAGAATAACTTTTTTAGAAATTTTTTGTTTACACATACAGTAAAATACTCCTGACTCAAGTTTAATTCCAAAAACAATATTTTTCCACTTAACTTCTTTAAATAACATAAATCCTATAGCATGAAGAAGTTCATGTAACATAAGCCATAATATTACTAATATTAGCAATACACCAATATTGGTATATATGATATAATTATCTCCATATTCTAGTACAACAACAGCTAATAACAATACTATAAATAAAATTATAGCTAAAACATTTAGAACCTTCATATTTAATTTATACGTATAATATTTTTCTTTTTTATTATCCATACCTATCACAAGCTTAATTATAGCATAATAATACTAAAAAAAGTAAAATAGTAACTACAAGCTTCTGTAACACTCCTTAAAATATGCATTATTAATAATATCACTATTCTTAAAGTAACCATCTATGTCAAAATTTAAGTTTCCATTATTTCCTCTAATATAATAAACCATTCTAAATGCATAGTTAATAATTCGCTTCAATGTTTTATCATCAACATTTAGAGAATCTATATATGCTAAGTTATTAAAATTTTTATCAATAACATATCTCATAAATCTATAATTATTACTAAAAATAATAGGATATTTGCCATTTCTTAAAAAGCATTCATTATCAAAACTAAAATCTTTTTTATCTATTTCTTTTATAATAACTTCAACTACCTCACTAGCATTAGATATTCTAGTAAAATCCATGTACTTAAATATTTTATTATCATGTCTAATTAAATACTTAAGCATATGACTATTAGAAATAAAAATACTTTTTATATAACCATCTGAATCAAAATAATCTTCCACCTCAAATGGACATTTTCTATATTTATTTAAATAAATATCAATAACTCTAGTAAGTTCTTCATTATTAGGAATATCTAAATATTTTATATTATGTCTATCTTCATTGATTAAATATATCATAAACATATAATTTTGTTTCAAAATATTTCTGAATGGATACTTTTGCCAATCGAGTTTTATTTTTTCTCTAACTAACTTAAGAGAAAGAGAATCAATTATTTTCTTTATATCCTTGCTAATAATGTTATGAAAATCAGCATATTTAATATTATCAATGTTCAAATTTATAATATATATCAAAAATTCAGCATCTCGGCTTAAATAATTTGAAAGTGTAAAATCATTAAATAACATCTCTATTTTAGAATTATCGCTGCCAATTCCTAAGATAATAGTATTTATAAGTCTTTTTCTATCGCTAATAGTAAGATTATCTAATATCTTATCAGATAGATATTTAACATAATTAATATCATTTTTAATTATATAAACTAAAAAATCAATATTTTTAAGTAAAATTGATGGAAGTTTACCGTTTTCTATGAAGAATTTGGATATTATAAGTTCATTATCTTTGATGGATTCTAAGGAATGACGAATAAGATTTCTCTCTTCGGCAAAACACTTTTCATTGTAAGTAATGTATTTTATGTTGTAGCAGTCAATATCAACTAAATACTTCATAAAATTGATGTTTTGAGATAAAAACTTGGGTAGATATCCTGAAGAAATTAACAAATCATCAACTTTAACAATCTCGTTATTATCCTTAATAATATTCAAAAATAAATTAACTAACTTATCTTTTTCTGATGAAGAAATAGAGAATTTATCAATATAAATAATATTATTAAGTTTTAATTCTATTATCTTTTGACAAAAATATAGTGAATTAAAAAAACTAACTTCATGTCCATCAACATAATATCTAGCATTCTTATTATCAAAATAAGAACCAATATCTATATTTTCCTCTACTTTATCAAAATATATATCTAATACTTTATTTTGACATTTTTCTGGTAAAGAGAAAAATTCTTTACAATGAAGTCCTAAATTTTCTTTACTTTTCTTTATTTTATATCTAAATATGAATAAAAATACTCTAAACATATATTCAACTCTTTTCTATCTTTTATAGTATTATTTTACCATATTATAAGAAAGAAAAAAAGAATAAAATCGACTTTTATTCTTAAGAGTATTTAAATCTAAATTAGAATTAAGAAACAACTTCTAGTTTAAATGATACATCAAAACCATTAATAGAAACAGGACTATCATCTAGACTATCATCATGGATCATTTCTAAAGCTAGTGTTTCTTGCATAATCATATCCTTATATTTTGAAATAGCATTATCATATGAAGTATCTGCTTTGTAATAAACTTTAATTCTATTTTCTATTTCAAAATCATTGCTTTTTCTAAGCTGTTGAATTTTAGAAATAGTCTCTCTAGCAATTCCTTCATTTATAAGTTCATCATTAAGCTCGGTATCTAATACCAAAACTAAATCATTTGAAACTACTACATCATAACCATCAGTTGACTGAATAACTACATTTACTAAATCTTTTGTAATATTATAGACAACATCACCAAATTTTACTTGTAAATCTTCTTTGTTAAATTTATCAATATCATCTAAAGATATAGAACTAAGATAATTAGCAAATGCTTTAATATCTTTTCCAAATAATTGACCAGCAACTCTATAATTAGGTTTATAGAAAATCTTCATATATTTGCTTAAGTCATTGTTATAATTAATATTTTTAACATTTAGTTCTTCTTTTATCAAAGAGTCAATATCCCCAATAATACTTTCGTATTTACCATCAAGAATAACACTATTTAATGGTTGTCTTACCTTTATCTTAGCGTCCTCACGAGCATTTCTTCCCATAGATATAAACTCAATAACAAGATCCATTCTTCTCTCTATTTCCTCATTAATAACACTTTCATCACAAACTGGATAATCAGCTAAATGAACAGATTCTTTACCAGTTAAATTACAATAAATTTCATCAGATACAAACGGACAGATTGGAGCTAGTAGTTTACAAACACCAACTAATATTTGATAAGTTGTTTGATAAACGCCTTTTTTGCTATCATCTATTTCACTAGCCCAGAATCTCTTTCTATTTCTTCTAATATACCAATTAGATAAATCATCAGATACAAAACTAATTAGATATTTAGTAACTTTATTTAAATCATATTCATTCATAGAAGTAGTTACATTCTTTACTAATTTATTATATTTACTGATAATCCATTTATCAATTTCTTCTAAATTTTCATATTTAACATTATAATTTCTTGGATCGATATTATCTGTATTAGCATACATAGAGAAGAAGTTATAAGTATTACGGAAAGTATTAAAAAACTTTGCTATCATTTCTTTTATACCATCTTCATCAAATTTTAAAGGCGTCCATACTGGAGAGGTATGAAGCATAAAGAATCTAGTAGCATCTGCACCATATTGTTCTAAAACAGGCATTGGTGCAATAGCATTTCCACGTGATTTATGCATTTTTTGACCATATTTGTCAAGCACAAGATCATTTACTACAACATTTTTATAAGGGCTACATCCTTTAACAAAAGTAGAGATAACAAGAAGAGAATAGAACCAACCTCTAGTTTGATCAATTCCTTCTGCTATAAAATCTGCTGGAAATTGAGATTCAAATAATTCTTTATTTTCAAACGGATAATGATATTGAGCAAATGGCATAGAACCAGAATCAAACCAACAATCGATAACACTACTAATTCTTTTCATGTCTTTACCACATTTATCACATTTAATAGAAACATTATCAACATATGGTCTATGTAAATCAATATTTTCATCAACAGGAGTAGTAGCTTTTTCAATAAGTTCAGTTCTAGAACCAATCATAACATCATGACCACAACTACATCTCCACAATGGAATTGGAGTTCCCCAATATCTATTACGGCTAATAGCCCAGTCATTCATATTAGCAAGCCAATTTCCAAATCTTTTTTCTCCAACATAACTTGGATGCCAATTGACTTTTCTGTTCTCTTCAATAATTTTATCCTTGTAATCAGTAACTTTTATATATAAACTATCTTTAGAATAGTAAATTAAAGGTGTTTTACATCTCCAACAATGAGGATAATTATGTTTTAATTTTTCTTTTTTAAATAATTTTCCCTCATTCTTTAAATATTTAATAATATCTATCTCTAAATTGCTATCAATAACAAGTCTCCCCTTCCAAGGACCATCCTTGTAACACCCTGCTTCATCCACTGGATTTAATACTGGCAAGTTATATCTAAGACCAACTTCATAGTCATCTTGACCAAATGCTGGTGCTATATGAACTATTCCTGTACCATTATCAACAGTTACATAATCAGCAGTAGTAACATAAAAGCCTTTTTTGTTTACTTTTAAAAATGGTAATAATTGTTCATATTCCATATATTCTAAATCTTTACCCTTATAACTTTCTAAAATTTCGTAATCATCACCTAAAACTTTGTCAGCAAGTTTACGGGCTACAATAAATTTATTTCCTTTACTCAAGCACTTTACATACTCAACATTTGAATTTACGCAAACTGCAACATTAGCAATTAAAGTCCAAGGTGTAGTAGTCCATACTAATAAATAAGTATCTTCATTTTTAAGTTTAAATGGTACCGTAACGGTATTTACACTTACTTCCTTATAGCCTTGTGCAACCTCATGAGATGCAAGTCCAGTACCACACCTAGGACAATATGGTAAAATTTTAAGACCATCATAAATTAAACCTGCTTCAAAATATTTTTTCAATATCCACCATTCTGTTTCTATATAATTGTTATCATAAGTAATATATGGATGTTCAAGATCAATGAATTGTCCCATTTTGTGTGTAAAGTCATTAAAAGCTTTCTCATTTTCCCAAACGCTTTCACGACATTTTTTATTAAATTTTTCTATTCCATATTTTTCAATATCAGACTTACCACTAAATCCTAATTCTTTCTCTACATTAACTTCAACTGGCAAGCCATGAGTATCCCAACCTACTTTTCTAAGTACCTTATACCCTTTCATTGTTTTATATTTACAAAATGTATCCTTAACGGTTTTTGCTAACATATGATGTACTCCAGGCATACCATTAGCAGTAGCAGGTCCATCATAAAAAACAAAGTTTTTACTTTTATCCCTGTTTTTGATAGTTTTTTCTAATAAGTTTGAACTTTCCCATTTAGAAAGCCTTTTAGCTTCAACAACACTAACTTTATCTTTATCTAATTCTTTAAACATATTAATTTCTCCCTTCAAAAAAACACTTATACAAATTTAAGGACGAGTATACCCGCGGTACCACCTTAATTCACATAAGTGCTCTTGTAATTTAAATAACGGTCATTAACCGAGAATTCCCTACATATCGAAAATCCACTTCTGGAGTGATTCATACTTAATTGTTTTATCCATTTACACCAGCCATAGACTCTCTTTAAAAACTTAAATTAAGTATCGTCTCCAACACATGATTTAAAATCTAATACATTAGTATTATAGAAAAAAACAAAGTAAAAGTCAATACCCTTACTTTGTTTCTATATATGGTCTAGCCATAGCATAATATTTAAATCCAGAATAAACACATAAACAAGATGAAATAATAAGAAGCACATTACTAACTCTTATACCAATAAATTCGAAAGGCAAGTTATAAAATAATGTAAATACTAACCCTAACATTAATGTAGCAGTTTTCCATTTAGCAACACCAATTGCTGCTACTGCTTTTCCTTTGTTTCCTACTATCATTTTAATTGCATCTACTATTATATCTCTTACGATAAATATAAGAGCAATTACTGGACTAATCATTCCTTGACTAGATAATATAACCAATAATGAGTTTGTAAGCATTTTATCACTAATAGCATCTACCATTTTCCCAAAATCTGTAACCATATTGTACTTTCTAGCAACTCTGCCATCAACAAAATCAGTTAAAGAGGCAATAATAAATAGTACACCTGCAACTATATATTTTAATTCTACTAAAATATTTCCTTTAATTAAATAAGTAGGTAAATCTAAGCCAATTTGTTCAAAAGGAAACAATAATACTATCATTATCACAATTGATAAAACTACTCTGGATAATGTAATTTTATTCGCCAAATTCATAATCTAATCTCCAATCCTATAACTAACTTTACTATCTACAAAATCATCATTAGAATTATTTCTAATAACAATATAGCCAATTATTAAAAAAATAACTATAATAGCAAAGCAAATTAAACAAATATAAATTCTTTTTTTATCCTTAGAAGTAACTGTATAAGGAGACAATATTTTCATATCTTTTTCTTTTTCTTCTTTTTGCCTCTTAGCTTCTTCTATTTCTTCTAAAGAAATTTTAGATGTTTGCTCAAATAAATATTCATTAAAAGTATCTAAGATTTTCTCACCATCAAGTCCTAAATATTTAGCATAATCTCTTATAAAATATTTCAGAGAAAAAACATCTTTAAAATCATCTTCTCTTCCGTCTTCGATACTCTCGAGTTGACTAACCCGAATTTTGAGGTCATCTGCTGCTTCTTCTAAGCTTACTCCATTTTCTTCTCTTTTATTCTTTAATTTTAAACCTATTTCTTTCATATCATCACCTAAACATCAATTATAATAAATTATTATAATCTCTTTATTACTTGATAACATCATCATCTTAATTATATAAAATAAATTAAATAATAATAATCTTATAAGCCACGTTCTGTACCTTAAAATAAGGCGGTAAACATTTATCTATAGCTAATGCTATCCATCTTCAAATTCATTTATCATCAGATAGTTCCTCTACCATAATTTGAGTTTCTTACTTGCGGGGTTTACCTCGTTTCACTTTTTATATTTCTATAAAAATTCGTCACTGTGGCACTTTTACATCATCTAATTCATAGAAATTTCCTTAGAATTAGCTGAAGCCGTCGGCCAATATAGGCCGCCTTAGGTTATTTTTTCCCTAAGCACAAACACTACTATCATCTCAGATAGTGTAAGCGTGGACTTTCCTCTACATAAAAAATATGCAGCGTTTACCAAGATTAATCATTTTCTTTACCTAATATAATTTTTTCAAGTTGACTTACTCTTCTAATCAAATCAACATTAGTAACTTCTTTTTCACTATGTTTAAGGGCATCCAAATTAGATTTTAAATTTCTAACCGTAGTACGAAGTTCATCATTTTCTTTTTCTAATTTGCTATTCTTAATAGCTAACTCCCTTACAATATTATTGTATTCACCATAGTCTCTAATTACAATATCTAAAAGTTTATCAACTTCTTGCATACTGTAACCTTTAGCATCTATTTTGAAATCTGCTTCATAAATTTCTTGACCACTTAAAGTAATTCTATCATGATACATCAAATCACCTCTACACTAATATTGTAATTTATTTATCACTATTTGTCAATTTAATTCAAATTAAATAAACCACAATAAAATCCTAACACAAATTAGCTGATTAGTCAAATTTTTATATTTAAGTTAAGTATATTTGAGGTGCAACAACTTCAGTGGTGAAAGGGATATATTAATAATATGCAATATTTTTCCATCAAAAAAAGAAAAGAAAATTCATATTGAAAATGCTATCAACAAAAAATTAACTTTTCTTTTTTAACATCTTATCTAAGATTAAAATTAGCATAATTAATTCTAGCTTATATTTATATTTAATCATTTATATAAAGCTTTTTTAGTTTCTTATCCCTATTTAAAAATAAACAATTTAACTAGCTTTACTTTTCTAAATAAATATATCGTAGTAATCATCATCATCAAAATTATTAAATTCATCAACATGCTCTAATAATTCATCCATGTTATCTTTAATAAATTTAAATGTATCATTATAATCATCTACATCAACATAATTATTTTCACTCATATACTTATAAAATTTTTTAAGACTAGCCGCTGTTTCTTTTAAAGAATTTCTTGATGACCACATACATTTTTCTATAAACCATCCATCTAAAAAGATAAATATTTCATCAAGACCATCTTCTGCTTTAGTTATATCGTAATAACTTAAATAATCGTTGATAAATAATTCTGCATTGCTTATATGTTTTTTTATAGTTTTATTTACTAATCCTTTTTCATTTAACCATTTTTCAAAACCATTTATATACTTTTTATTTCTTTTTATATTTTCATCTATCTTTTTTTCATAATCCATTATCGTATCTTCTTTACTACAAACTATTAAATACTTTTATATAATTTTTCTTTATTTTCTATGGTAATTATTATTTTTTGTGTTTAAATATATATTCTTTTCTCTTTTTAAAGATATGATTAGTTTAATTTTATTTAACAAAAGTCTTTAACTTTTTTTGAATTTGTAATACCATACTATCAATTTCCGACCTTGCTTTTTTATTCATAAACTAATATATATTGTTGGCATTAAAATTTGAAAGAATAAAATGATTGCAGAAAAAAACTTAAAGCCATAAAGGAACTTTAAGTTTTATTTTTTTATTATTCAATTACCTCTGATACGTTACCAGCACCAACTGTACGTCCACCTTCACGAATTGAGAACTTAGTTCCTTGCTCAATTGCTACTGGAGCGATTAATTCTACAGTCATTTCAACATTATCACCAGGCATAACCATTTCAGTTCCTTCTGGTAACTCAATTACACCAGTAACATCAGTTGTTCTGAAGTAGAATTGTGGTCTGTAATTTGAGAAGAATGGAGTATGTCTTCCGCCTTCTTCTTTAGATAAAACATATACATTAGCTTTGAATTTCTTGTGTGGATGAACACTTCCTGGTTTAGCAAGAACTTGTCCTCTTTCAACATCATCACGAGAGATTCCACGTAGAAGAACTCCTGCGTTATCTCCAGCTTCAGCATAATCCAATGTTTTTCTAAACATTTCGATACCTGTAACAACTGTTTTTTGAGTGTCTCTTAATCCAACAATTTCAACTTCGTCATTAAGTTTTAATTGTCCTCTTTCAACACGTCCAGTTACAACAGTTCCACGTCCAGTAATTGTGAATACATCCTCAATTGACATTAAGAATGGTTTGTCAACATCTCTTTCAGGAGTAGGAATCCATTCGTCAACAGCATCCATTAATTCATTAATTGCTGCTACATACTTAGGATCTCCTTCAAGAGCTTTAAGAGCTGAACCTCTAATTACTGGAGTTTCATCACCATCAAATCCATATTCAGTTAATAATTCACGAACTTCCATTTCAACTAAATCTAATAGTTCTTCATCATCAACCATATCACATTTATTTAAGAATACAACCATTCTTGGTACACCAACTTGACGAGCAAGTAAGATGTGCTCTCTAGTTTGAGCCATTGGTCCATCAGTAGCTGCTATTACTAAGATTGCACCATCCATTTGTGCTGCACCTGTAATCATGTTCTTTACATAGTCAGCATGTCCTGGACAGTCAACATGAGCATAGTGACGTTTTTCAGTTTGATACTCAACATGAGCAGTATTGATTGTAATTCCTCTTTCTCTTTCTTCAGGAGCTTTATCAATATCAGCATAATCTTCAAATTGAGCATATCCTTTTTCAGCTAAAACTTTAGTAATAGCTGCTGTTAATGTAGTTTTACCGTGATCTACGTGTCCAATTGTACCAATATTAACATGTGGTTTTGAACGATCAAATTTTTCTTTTGCCATTTTATTTCCTTCCTTTCTTTAGATATACATATCTATTTTATCAAATTTTGGAAATTAATCAAGTAGTAAGATTAATTTCCTCCATTTTTTTTGATTATCTCTTCAGAGATTGATTTAGGTACTTCTTCATAATGATCTAAAGACATTGTAAATGTACCACGTCCTTGTGTACTAGAACGTAAACTTGTTGCATAACCAAACATTTCAGCTAATGGAACCATTGCCGTAAATGCTATAGCGTTTCCACGAGATTCTTGTCCTAATGGATTTCCACGTCTTGAAGTTATATCTCCAATTACATTTCCAGTATATTCATCTGGTGCTATAACAACTACCTTTACAATTGGTTCTAATAATACAGGCTTACACTTGTTTTTAGCTTCTTTTAATGCAAGAGATGCTGCTATTTTGAAGGCCATTTCTGATGAGTCAACATCATGATAAGAACCGTCAAATAATGTAGCTTTAACATCTACCATTGGATATCCTGCTAATATTCCACTCTTCATTGATTCTTGTAATCCCTTATCAATTACAGAAATATATTCTCTTGGAACTACTCCACCTACTATATTATCAACAAATTCATAACCTTTATCTTTATTTGGTTCAAATTTTATCCATACATGTCCATATTGTCCACGTCCACCAGATTGTTTGATATGCTTTCCTTCACAATCTGCAGCTTGAGTAATAGTTTCTCTATAAGCAACTTGTGGAGCACCAACTGTAGCTTCTACACCAAATTCTCTTTTTAATCTATCTACTTGAATATCAAGGTGTAATTCTCCCATTCCAGATATTACTGTTTGACCAGTTTCTGGATCAGATGTCCATCTGAATGTTGGATCTTCTTCTGCTAATTTGGCTAATGCTTCTGCCATTTTATCTTGATCTGCTTTTGATTTTGGTTCAAGAGCTTGTGAGATTACTGGTTCTGGAAATTCCATTCCTTTCATTATACATGGATGTTTTTCATCACATAATGTATCTGCTGTTGTTGTATTTTTAAGTCCAACTATTGCACCAATATCTCCTGCAAAAACTTCACTAATTTCTTCTCTATGATTAGCATGCATTTGTAGTATTCTTCCAACTCTTTCTTTAGTATTTTTAGTAGAGTTTAGTATATATGAACCACTTTTTAATACTCCGGAATAAACTCTAAAGAAAGTTAATCTTCCTACAAATGGATCTGTCATAACTTTAAATGCTAAAGCTGTAAATGGTTCTGAATCTGATGGATGTCTTAATACTTCATTTCCATTTTTATCTGTACATTCTATAGAAGCAATATCTGTTGGAGCTGGTAGATAATCAATAACAGCATCTAGTAATGGCTTTACACCCATGTTTCCTAAAGCAGTTCCACACATAAATGGGAATAATTCTGCTTTTAGAGTTCCTTTTCTAATTGCTGCTTTTAATTCATCAACACTAATCTCTTCTCCATCTAGATACTTCATCATTAATTCTTCATCAAAATCAGCAGCAGCTTCGATTAAAGTATTTCTATAGTCTTGAGCTTTATCTTTCAAGTCAGCAGGAATTTCTATTTCTTCAATATTTTCTTCCTTACTTCCATCAAAATGATAAGCTTTCATAGTTACTAAATCAACAATTCCGTTAAATTCACTTTCTGCTCCAATTGGAAGTTGAATAGCTGCTACATTAGCACCTAATCTGTCTTTTACACTTTGTAAGCTTGCATAGAAATCTGCACCCATTTTGTCCATTTTATTCGAAAATATTATTCTAGGAACATTATATTCGTTTGCTTGTCTCCATACAGTTTCACTTTGTGGCTCAACACCTGCTTGTGAATCTAGTAATAAAATTGCACCATCTAGCACTCTTAAGCTACGTTGAACTTCAATTGTGAAATCTACATGCCCTGGAGTATCAATGATATTAAATCTATACCCCTTCCAAAAAGCTGTTGTTGCAGCACTAGTTATAGTTATTCCTCTTTCTTGTTCCTGAGCCATCCAATCCATCTGAGATTCACCATCATGAGTTTCCCCAATTTTGTGGATTTTTCCAGTATGGTATAGAACACGCTCTGTACAAGTTGTTTTACCGGCATCAATATGTGCCATTATTCCAATGTTACGAGTATGTTGTAACGAAGTTTTTCGAGCCATAATTTCTTTCCTTTCTTAAAATTACCACTTATAATGAGCAAATGCTTTGTTAGCTTCTGCCATTTTGTGAGTATCTTCTTTTTTCTTAACTGATGCTCCAATTCCATTTGATGCATCAATTATCTCATTAGCTAGTTTTTCTGCCATAGAATGTTCACTTCTACTTCTTGAATATTGAATTAACCAACGAAATGCTAAAGTTTGACGACGGTGGTCTTTTACTTCAATTGGAACTTGATAATTAGCTCCACCTACTCTTCTTGATTTTACTTCTAGAACAGGCTTGATATTATCCATTGCTTTTTCAAAAACTGTCATAGCTTCTTCTCCAGTTTTCTTTTCGATAATAGCAAATGCATCATATACTATTTTTTGAGCTGTTCCTTTTTTTCCGTCATTCATAACTTGGTTTATAAGTTTTGTAACAACTTTTGATTTATATAAAGCATCTGGTAATACTTCTCTTTTAGTAGCACGTCTTTTACGCATATTTTTCTCCTCCTCTCTTAAATATTATAGAATTATTTAATTATTTTTTGTCTTTTGGTTTTTTTGCACCATATTTAGAACGACCTTGTTTTCTGTCTTGTACTCCAGCAGTATCCATTGTACCACGAATAATATGATAACGAACACCGATTAAGTCTTTTACACGTCCACCTCTTACAAGTACAACTGAGTGCTCTTGTAAATTGTGTCCAATTCCTGGAATATAGCAAGTTACCTCGATACCATTAGATAACCTAACACGAGCATACTTACGTAATGCAGAGTTTGGTTTCTTTGGTGTCATTGTTCCAACACGTACGCATACACCTTTTTTTTGTGGTGAATTTTGATGTTTTGTTTTATTATTAACAGTATCTAATCTAGTAAGTAATGCAGGTGATTTGCTTTTTCTTGTTTTTTTGCCTTTTCCTCTTAATCTTTGATTAATTGTAGCCATATATTTTAAGCCTCCTCTCATACACACATCCTGGTGTTTCATTTTGTTTTTTAAAAGATAGGCTTTGCTCAGCAAAACCTAAAAAACTTTTAAGCGTTATTAATATATCATTAAAATTTTCGAAAGTCAATATCTTTGCCAAATAAATTTTTAAAGCGTGAATTACATGATAGTTACAAGAAACAAAATATAAATTTATTAGATTGTTAAAATAGAAAGTTTTTATATTATTTAACAATATTTTTTTGCTTTCCATATTATTTATGAGTAGTAGTAACTAAAAAATTAAATTCCATCCTTAATTAACAAAGAATGGAATTTAGAAATACAAGTTTATTAGATAAAATTAATTATTGATTATATAATAACAATAATGATTAAAGAATTTTATCTTAAATTTTATATAATCATAAAAGTATTTTTTTAGTTTGTACAATAGAAAAACTTTCTATCTTCTTCCAAAGAAACCAAATGTTGTTTTCTTAACAGGTTCCTTATAATTTTCTATCATTTGAGAATATTGTGTGTATTTAGGATTATCTCTATCTTGTAGTAAAACAACAACTGTTATAGCCTCTAAAAGAGCTTGTTCTTCAGCTTTTTCTTCATTAGTTAACTTTGCTTTAATTTCTCTACCTGACTCTTCTTTATATTTATTGAGAATTATCATAGAAACAATATTTTTTACAGCTCTTGCTCGTCTTTCATTATCGGAAAAATCATCTCTACCTATACTTCTAGTTTGAGCTGCATAAGTCATTCTTAATTCTTCTTCTGAAAGTTTTGTCATAGTATGATAAGCATTCGGATTTATTTCATATGAATCAGCTGGTCCAGCTTGAAATATATATCTTCTTATTGTACCATCTTTATAAGCCTCAACATATTCATTGTAGAATTTTGCTTTTTCTATATTTTCTTCTTGTTCTACTAGTACTTTATTGGTACTGGCATCTTTGCCATTTTCGTATTCTTTTTCTGTATATTTTATTTGTTGCTCACTTAGTTTTTTATTCTTTTTTAATTCTTTCCCTCTTATACCTCTTTTTATGTTTTCTATAATTAATGGATTAGTTTGAAAAAGCTTTACTAGTTGCTCACTGTTTACAAGGGCTAAATCCTCTAATTTACCTATATTTCCAAGATTACATTGTTGACTTCCTTGGTGTGATATCTCATAAATATATTTTTCACCTTCTTCTAGACTATTATTAAAAACTTGTCCTAATATGCAACTAGTAGCTAATTTGTTGTGAATCTTATTCTTAATAATTTTATTAGATTTTCTAGATATTTTATTCATCTTTCTATCTGAATATTTTTGCTTGTTACTCGATATTAACTCTGCTATTTCTGCCTCACTTTTTGCTAATTTTTCAAACTTAGAGCTTAATCTTGAATCAATACCACGAGTTGCATATTCTAAATTTGAAAAGGCTAAATATCTTCCAAAATGCTCATTGTAATCTTTTTTAAAGTTACACTCTTTATCATATTCTCTTAATAATGTTTTAATATAACTACTGCCCTGAACAACTCCAGATCCATTAGTTATTTTTCTAATTTTATCGCCAAAATCTCTACTCATCGATTTCATCCTCCTCTAAATCGTAGCTCTTGTATTCTGTTATTAGTTTTGAATACAATTCTTCATCATCAATTTCTTGAAATTCAACACCATTTTCTGTATTTTGAACTTTAACAATTACAACATTATCTTCTCCATCGTAAAGAGAAGCATATTTTGCACCATCATATTCGAAACATAATTCTATATTTTCCACTTGTTATCACTCCTTTTCATATGGATTTCCATATCATGGTTAAATGATAACATACTTTATTTTATAATGCTATACTTTTTTTAGATAAAAACATTAATTTTACATTTTTCTTACTTTAAGAGAATTGAATATTTAAACAATTGAATTTACAAACAAAAAAACAGATATTAATATAATGAATATAACCACTACTAATTCTTATGTAAGAAAAGGAGTGTGTTATACCGTCAATATAGATATCTATTAATTTTAATTTATTACTAAAAATTTATTTTATCATTAAGTTGTAACTGTTTGAGGTAAGTTATATATTTCTAGGGAATCATTACTTATAATTCTATCTATGATTAAATTTTCTAGTTTGGTTTCTATTATTTTATTTATTTTTCTAGCACCATATTCTTTGTAATTAGATAATTCTACTATTTCATCTATTAAAGAGTTTGAATATTTAAATTCACTATATTTTTGCTTCAAATGTTCTAATTTATTTTTTATTATTTTTGTTATATCATTTTTTGTTAGATTATTAAAGATAATTATGTTATCTATTCTATTTATTAGTGCTACTGGTAATTTTTCTTGCAACTTAGAAAACTCAATATTATTAATATTTTGATTGTTAGTAAAGCCTAATGTTTTTTCCTCAAAGCCTATATTTGAAGTCATAATAATTGTATTATTGTTAAGTTTTACCTCATTGTTTTGACTATCTTTTATAGTACTTTCATCTAACATTTGATATAAAAGATTTATTACACTTGGACTGGCTTTGTCTATTTCATCCATTAATATTACTGCGGTTGGATTTTCTTTTATGATTTCTAAAATATTATTTTTATCTTGATAACCTACATAGCCTGGGGCTGAACCAATTATTTTGTTAATTGCCGTTTCATTACTATATTCACTCATATCTAATCTTATTAATTTATTTTCACCTTGGGTAAGATTGCTATACATTTTTGCTAAAGCTGTTTTTCCTACTCCTGTTGGGCCTACAAATAGAAATGATTTTATTTTATTTTCTGTGTAGCCTAGCTTTATTTTTTTAGTATATGATATAAGACTATCTATAGCTTTATCTTGACCCATTATGCTATTTTTTAGGGATTTTTCTATATTTTTAATAGTTTTTTCACTATCCTTTAATATTTCATAGATTGGGATATTTGTTTTTTCATGAATAACAGATGCTATATCTTCTTCTGTTACTCTGTTTATATCTTTTTTGTAAGTTATTTCTAATTTATTTAATTTAGATGTAAGGTTTGCTTCTTCTTTTCTAAATAAATAGGCTTTTTCTAAATTATTATCTAAGATAAGGCTATTTTTATTCTTGGTTATATCGCTTATCTCATGCTTTAATTTACGAATTTCTTTATCTTGTGGATTTTCTTGCAAACTAACTTTAGAACATACTTCATCTAAAATATCTAAAGATTTATCTGGGTTATGTCTTGTATAGATATATTTATTTGATAGATGAACTAATTTTTTTACTATAGAATTTGATATTTCTACATTATGGTATTTTTCATAAATTGATTTTACTTTTGTTAAAATATTTATTGTTTCTAATTCATTTGGTTCTTCTATTCTTATAGGTTGAAATCTTCTTGATAGAGCTTTATCTGGTTCTATTTGTTTTTTATATTCTTCTGTTGTGGTTGCTCCAATACATTTTATTTTTCCACGTGCTAAAGCTGGCTTTAAAATATTGGATGCGTCTATTGCTCCTTCAGCTCCACCGGCTCCTACTAATGTATGAATTTCATCTATAAATAAAATAATATTTTCGTCTTCCTCTACTTCTTTTATCACTTTTTGCATTCTTTCTTCAAATTCGCCTCTATACTTGGTTCCTGAAACTAGGGTTGCCATATCTATTGATATTATTTTTTTATTTTCTAAAACTGGTGGTACATTAGACGTTGCTATTAAATTAGATAATTGTTCTACTATTGCTGTTTTTCCTACTCCAGCTTCTCCTATTAAAATGGGATTGTTTTTGCATCTTCGACATAATATTTCTATTAATCTGTTAATTTCTTTTTCTCTACCTATTACAGGATCTAATTTAGATTTTCTTGCTTTCTCGACTAAGTCAGTGCCTAGTTCGGTTATTAATAGCTTCTTTTTTCGTTTTCTTGGTGTTGCTATAAACTTTTGAGAAAATTCATTATATAATTCATCAATATTTATGTTCATTCCTATAAATAATCTAATAGCTATACCTTCCCCTTCTTCTAAAAGTGCTGAAAATAAATGTTCTGGAGTTACTATACCATTATTGTTATCTTTAGCATCTAACATGGAATTTTCAATTATTTTCTTTAATAGAGGTGTATATAGGAAAAAGGTTGTTTTTTTTGTTCCTTTTCCTATTATATTTAATATTTCTGTTTTAAATGTATCATAAGTAAGTCCATATTCAGATAATTTTTCAGTAAGTTTATTTTCTATTTTTAATATTGATAGAACCAAATGTTCACTCCCTATATATGGATGATTTAAATTTAACATTTCTGTTTTAGATTTTAATAAAATATATTGAGCTTCTTCATTAAAGCTTGCTAACATATTAATTCCCCTTTCATTGATATTCTATGTTTATATTGTGTTAGTTTATACTTTTTTAAACAACTAAAATTTGACTTTATTAAATTTTAGCTTATTTTAATAATTTACATATAATAAAATAGTAGTAAATAAGTTTACTTAGATTATGGAGGTTATTGTGTATGATTGTTAAGTATACTGATAAAGAATTGGAACTACTAGCTAGATTAATGAGAGCTGAAGCTGTTGGGGAGGGTAATTTAGGAATGTTAATGGTTGGAAATGTTGGCGTTAATAGAGTAATTGCTAAATGCCTTACTTTTAAGGATATTACTTCAATTAGTCAAATGGTTTTTCAGTCACCAGGAGGATTTAGTGGAACATCTAGTAGCTTGTTTTATGGTAATCCTACGGAGCTAGAAAAAAGCCTTGCTAGAAGAGTTGTTCGAGGAGAATATTACTATCCTGCTACTAATGCATTATGGTTTTATGCTCCTAGCAATGGTGATGATTGTAAAAGTACTTGGTGGGATCAAAATTTATCTGGAAGATACAAAAACCATTGTTTTTATAAACCGGCTATGGGTACATGCCGTGAGTTACACTAAATATTAATACCATAAACTTATATAAACTTTTGTTTAATTTTAGGAAAATATTACTTTTGAATAAAATATTTACTTACTTTAACATTCTACTGTATAATAATTAAAAATGTTTAGGTGGGATATTAATGAGTAATAATTATATTGTACAAAAAAATGTAGATAAAATAAGAAGAAAAAATTATACCTATTTTCTAAATCCAGGATTATTACAAGAAATTAGGTATTACTTGAAAGGAAATGAATATAACATATATGAGGTTTATCCTGATTGTGATAAGGTTATTTTATATACAAAAAAAATTCCAATAGTTAGATTGATTGCTATTGATAGTGTTTACCCTTTAAAACATTCAGATATTCTTGGAAGTTTATTTGGATTAAATATTGAAGATGAAATATTTGGAGATATCATTGTCGATAATGGTAACTATTATTTTTATGTTGTTGATGAAATATTTGATTTTATTATGAATAATTTGCAAACAATTGGTAAATATAAAATCAAATTACGTGAAATTGATATAGATTATTTAAAAGATTATAGAAGAAAATATGAAGAATGTATATTGAATGTTTCAAGTCTAAGAATTGATAATGTAGTTTCTAAAATTATTGGTTCTAGTAGAGATAAATTTAGAGAAAAAATAAAAAATAGAGAAATAATTCTTAATTATAAGATTTTGAGTAAGGGGTCTTATTTTTTAAAAGAAAATGATATTTTTAGTATTAAAGGAATAGGAAAATATAGATTTACTGAAATAATTAATACTACTAAAAAGAATAAATATATTATTAGATGTTTGAAATATAAGTGATATGCATCGGTTAATGCTTTAACCATAAATAATTTGTTTTTTACTACAGGATAAATTTTGGAATTTAAAATGTTTTACTCCTAAAATTTAATGTAAATTAGTTTTAGAATATTAAAAACCACTTTTTTGATTAAGTAAAAATACATTAACTAAATTAATTTGAAATTAGAATTTATTAGAAAAGAGATAAAAAACATAGTTAAAATTATGGTAATTAACGTTAATGAGACTAAATTAGTATGATTGTTATAAATTTTAAATATTAAAATCACACCTAGACTTTTAGATGTGATTTTTGACTTTTTTCAAACTATGTGTATCAAAGTTATGTTAAAGATATTTTTTTATTTAGATTTAATTTGTAGTATCATTTTCTTGTTTGTTAGCATACATTCTTCCCCCTGCTTTGACAAGTTTTATTTTGTTTTGGTAAAGTTAATTTTAAAACTTCTTTTATGTTTTTTGTAGATTCTTTATTCATTTTTTGGGTTAACTTCATATATGGCTCTTTTTGTAAAGAACTTATTCCGGTTGTAGATTTTTGAGCCTTACCATCTACTATTCCTACTATAGTAGGAGCATAAATTCTTTTTTCATTTACTGATATTTCTGTATTATTTTTATCAGTTATTTTATAATCATCTAAGATATTATCTAAACTTTTTAATAATTTATAATATCCATTACTCCCTTTTTTAGTTGTTTTTATTTTATCATTTTTAAATTCTTTTATATCTCTTATATTTTCTACATCAACATAATAAATTTTTTTGACATTTAGGTCTTTTGCTGCTTTTAATAAATTGGAAATTATACTTCTACACCAAGGGCATTTGCTAAAACCAAAATAGACGGCAAAAGTTTCCTTATTGTCAATTTTCTTAGATATTTCTTCAGCAGTTGCGTAAATAATTGGATTATTACCTGGAATAATTACTTTTCTAGCTTTATTATTATTTTCTAATTTTTGATTATTTAGATTTTCGTATTCTTTTTTGAACTTTATTTGATCTTTGTTATTATAATTTATAATATATATTGTACTTGCTATTATTAATACAACAATTAAAATTAGTGGTATTAATATTTGCATATTTCTTATTTTTTTCATACTTCTAATAATCTATAATACATTTTAATAGATTATATCCTTTCTATAGATTTATTATTTTATAGTTGATTGTTGATTTGACTCAGCATAAATATAGCCTGAATATTTTTTATTATCATATAAGTTTCTTTCATTTCCAGCTTGGTTTGTGATTGTTGAATCTACCCAAAGATATACTGTATAGGTAGTATCAGTCGTTGTTAAATCTACGTTGGCAATTTCTTGAGCACCACATTTAGTCGTTATGGCCCCATTACCAATTTCGGTAGAATCTTTAAAGATTTTATATTTTAAGGCTCCACTACTTAGAGGTAAGTTTGTAGGATCTGGTGCTTGTGTTGTTTCTGTACAATCTGGAGTATTAGGACCATTTGTATAAATATTAATAGAAGATTTTGTGTAGATAGTGCAACTTGGATCTTTTGAAAGTGTTATTTTTGTTTTTGCTCCCTCTAAATAGTTATCTGTTATTGATAAATTACTTGATTTTATTTCATTTCCATCATATTTTACATTAAAGCAACCGGCTTCTCCTTTAATAGCATTTTGACTGCTATTGTTAAGATACAAAAAAGCATAAGTTCCACCTAGAGTCATTGTTACTAGTAGCACTATTAAGGATACTAATTTTAGGTATTGTTTTTTTTCTCCTTTTTCCATAACCAATCTCCTAACTTTATTCACTATATACATAATAGCAAAAAAAACTTGATTTTTCAAGTCTTATCACATTTTAAAGCTATAGATAATTTTTTCTATTTTTTATTAATTATTTTATTTTGAAAATAATTGTTTTTTTATAAATTAAAGCATATTTTTTTTCTTTAGAATGCTGGCGGCTAATATAGAAGAAGCTATTGCTATTATTACTACTAGAAAAAATGATAGTGGATTTGTTTCAAAATCTCCTAATGGTACATTCATTCCCATAAAGCTTGCTACTATAGTAGGAATTGATATTACTATTGTGAACCCTGCTAAAAATTTCATTATTTTGTTTAAATTATTTGATATAATAGTACCAAAAACTTCTATAGTACTACTTAAAATGCTACTATATATACTAGCCATTTCTATTGCTTGTTTATTTTCAATAATTACATCTTCTAAAACATCAATATCTTCATCATATAAAGGTATTAGATCTATTTTTTGAAGTTTTTCTAGTACTACATCATTAGATCTTAGTGATGTTGAAAAGTATACTAAACTTTTTTGAAGATGCATTAGATGAAGCAAGTCGTTATTACTAGTTGATTTTTTTAACGCTTTCTCGCTTTTGTTTGTTTCTTCATTTATACTTTTTAAATCTTTTATATAAGCATTTGCTACTTGTAACATTATTTGGATTGTAAAACGACTTTTCATTTCTGTATGAAATTTTTTGATTTTTCCTTCAACGAAATCATTTAGTAAATCTGTTTCTTTAGAACTTAAAGTTATAATATAATCATCACGTACATGAATAATTACTAAGGGAGAAGTTACCCTAACATTATAAGTTGCATGTCTTTCAAACGAGGGAATATCTAAAACTATCAAACGATAATTATCTTCTACTTCGGTACGAGCCTGTTCTTCTTCATCTAAAAACGATAATATATCACTTTCAGGAATGTTAACATGTTGAGATAATAATTTAATTTCATCTTTTTTTGGCTTGGTTACATTTATCCAACTTCCTTTTTCAAATTCGTGAATTTCGCTTAATGTATCTGTATCAATATCTGTTTTGTAAATTTTTATCATATTTTATACCTCCGTTATTATATCTTTAATGTTATTATACAACTTTTTCATTTTTTTTGGAATGTTATGTTTGATTTTGAATGCGTAAAAGGAATAAATGTATAGTAAGTGTTAATAATTTGACAAATGATGTAAATATATAAATATTAATGTAAAGGATATTTTTTTATGAAAATTGCTATTATATTTTGTTGATGGTAGCCATTAATTTTAGAGTTGTATGTTATTAATAATAAAATATTATGTTATTAAAAATTATCAGGCTTATTTATTGATAAGATTTATATTGAAGACTTAAAGTATTATAAAAGAATGAATTTTATCACCCTTTATAATTAATTTATTTATTAAAAGATATTTTATAAGAAAACTTGACTACACTTGTAGTTGTATTTACTATGTGTGATGTTGGTATAGATATATAGGCTTATTAGAAATATTTTTTTAATATAATCGTGTGTTGCTGCGATTTTTGTAATTGCTTAATAAGCAAAAAATCTTAGTATAAAGCTTTTATTAAATACAGTAATTTGTGAAATTTAACTTTTAAACTAGAATTTTTTATGATATTTTCAAATTTTGACCTATTGTTAAGTTATTACTTAAAAGATTATTTAAATTCTTTATTTGCGAAACTGTAGTATTAAACTTATTAGCAATGCTGTATAAGGTGTCGCCTTTTTGAACTATATAAGTTGTTGTATTTTTTTGAAGTGGTATTGCTAATTTTTGACCTACTGTTAATATTGTAGTTGATAAATTGTTGGCAGCTATTAATTCTGCTGGTTGAATATTGTATTTTCTTGATATCGAATAAATTGTATCACCTGGTGTTACGATATATGTTATTGGTGTTGTTATAGTATCTTCTATTACTTGGCCTGATGGAATTAAGAGGGTTTGACCTATTGTTAAACTATCTTTACTTAATTTGTTCAGCTCTTTTATATTGTTTACAGTTGTGTTATATTTTTTTGCTATCGAATATAAGGTATCACCTCTTTGAACAGTATAAGTGTCTGTTAGATTTGTTGGTTGGATTTTTAAAATTTGCCCTACTTTTAAGTTGTTATTTGTTAAATTATTGTCTTTTTTTATATTGTCTGGAGTTATATTATATTTTTTGGCTATGGAATATAAAGTATCCCCACTTTTTACTACGTAAGTCGTGTTTTGAGATTCCTCCGGTGGTATGTATGAAAGACCTTTATATGTTAAAATAGCTTTTATAACTGCTTCTGCTAACTCTTTGTAGTTATTATTTAGAAAATCAAAGTTATTTTTGTTGTCATCAATAAAGCCATATTCTACGATTAGTGGTTCTGTTTTACCTGTATTTCTATGGATGAAATAGTAATCTTTACTGTTATCTGATGGAAGACGGCGTTGATAAATTTTTCGTGGAGTTTGGCCTGTTGATGTAATATTATTTAGGACCGAATTAGCTAGGGTGCTAAAATTTCTTAGGGCGTAGATTACTTCAGCACCTGTACCACCTGGTGATGGTCAAAGTGTAACTTTTTTTATTTTTCACGATTTTGGTGTTTACACCAAAATAGAAAATAATCTACATTTTCTGATTTTAAATAGATTTCATAAACATTTTAAATTTTGCAATTAAAGAAGAAGTTAAACAAGCTTGTACAATCCTTTTAAATTCTTCTGCTTCTTTAGGATTTAAGTCATGCATAGAATCTACAGCATCTATAAAATCTTTCAAAGCTTTTAATATTTTTTTATAACTATCATTATTTTCCTTTTCCAATTTATCTT
>CAKPER010000009.1 GCA_934149245.1 uncultured Bacilli bacterium
TCAAATATAAAATAACCTAATATAAAAATAATAATACTAAAAATACTAACAATTCCAAGGTCATAAATATTTGGCATTTTTTGATAAAAGAAGATACTTCTATAAGCATTAACAAGATAAGCCATTGGATTTATTTCAAGTACCCATGACAAATTTTCAGGAAAAATATCTGGAGTATAAAGGATTGGTGTTACATAAAAAGCCATACTTAAAATAAAATTAACAATATGTTCAATATCTCTCATATACATCTCAATAGAACTTAAAATAAAAGTAAAGCCTAATAACATTAAATACTGAATTAAAGCAATAAGTGGCAACCATAATATTTGAAAACTTATTCCAATTCCACTACCAAGACAAAATAAAATTATAATTATACAAGAAATCAAGAAATTAACTAAACAACTAGTTACAGTTGATATTGGCAAAATAATTCTTGGAAAATAAACTTTTTTTATTATATCAGCATTACTTAAAACAGAAATAAGTCCTAAATTAATGGAACTTGTAAAAAATGTCCAAGGAATAATTCCTGTAATTAAGTAAATCAAATAATTCTCTACTTTTATTCTCATGATATAAGGAAAAACTATTGCGTATACCAAAACAGATAAAAGTGGATTAATAAAACTCCATAGTACTCCTAAAAAAGATCCTTTATACTTTCCGCGAATATCTTTTTTTACATTTGACTTTAAAAATTCTCTATAATGTCTTAAATCGTTAACTAAACTCATAATTATCACCTACCTTACTGACATTCCTTTAAGTATTTTTCTACAACCATTTTAGTATCACCATCTTCTTCAACTATTCCATCCTTTATCCATATAGCTCGATTACATAATTTTTTAACAGAATCCAAGCTATGAGTAACAATAACTATTGTTTTATTACTATCTCGTAAATCTTCTAGTTTTTTAAAGCATTTATCTTGAAAATGTTGATCCCCTACAGCTAAGATTTCATCAATAAGTAAAATATCAGCATCTACATTAATAGCAACACTAAAGGCAAGGCGCATATACATCCCAGAAGAATAAGTTCTAACTGGATTATCTATAAATTCTTCTAGTTCCGAAAAAGCAATAATATCATCTAATCTTCTATCAATTTCTTTTTTTGAAAGGCCAAATATTGAAGCATTAAAATAAATATTTTCTCTTCCAGAAAAATCAGGATGAAATCCTGCTCCAAGTTCTAATAAAGATGTTAACTTTCCCTTAGTAGAAACAGTTCCTTTAGTAGGATAAATAATTTTTGTCATTAATTTTAACAGCGTCGATTTTCCACTTCCATTTGTCCCGATAAGCGCTACTGTTTCACCTTTTTTTATATCGATATTAATATTCTTTAATACAGTTCTAACTTCTTTGTTGCCCCTCTTCCAAAATAATAATTTTTCTTTTAACGTATTTGCCTTATCAAAATATACATCAAATTGTTTAGTCATATTTTTAACTTCTATAGCATTATTTCGTTTCATTATCTCCACCAATACTCTCTATAATATCATCATACAAATTCAAAATTTTCTCTTCTTGTCTATTATTACCATACAATTGATAGCATTTCTTCTTTGCAGACTTAATTACATTTTTCATTTTGTCATAATTCAAATATACATATTCTATTTTATCATACCAATCCATTTCTGTACACAAAAAACCATCTTTTCCATCTTCTATTATATTGTGATACACATTATTATCAGTAGCACAACTAATAACATCAACAATACTTGCCTCAAAATATTTAAGTTCACTCTTACAATGATTAAATTCATGATTTTGAAGAGGTATAATATTCAAATCTACTTCACCAATTTTATATTGTAATTCTTGAAAAGGAACAAATTTATCAATAAGTATTCTACCATCTTTCTTTAACTTTTCAAATTCTTTTGACAGGCTCATATATCCTACTATTTTTAAATAAATATCAGGATATTTATCCATCAACTTAATAATTGCTGATTCAACAATTTCTAAATCCCTCTGATGAGAATTTGACCCACTAAAGTAACCAATTACAAATTTATCTTTCTTGTAATTCTTTTCTTTTAATGAACATATTTTTCTAGATTCTTCCTCTTGTTCTTTATTTAAAAAATTAGGCATTAACCAAACTGGTTTATTAAAATCACACTCTAAATGTTGTTTTAAATCATTGGTTGTTGCAATAAAGCCATCACTACTACTAGCTATCAATTCATATCTTTTAGATAAAGCAAAAAACGAGTCAACAGTAAAATCACGATAATCACCAATACTATTTAAATATTTAGGAACATATTTTGTATGATAAATTAAATCATCCATATCATAAACAATAGGAATCTTTTTTTCTTTAACAATTCTTATGAAACTTTCTAATTCAAAACTCCACTTTGCTCTCTGCAAAATAATTAAATCTATCTTAGGCAGTAACTTATAAATACTATAAAGTTCACTAACTAAAAAACAAGTAACAAAATATTTAGAATTATTTTCCATAGCTTCCATTACATTATAAGTTCTATAACGAAAAGTTGAATTATCAAACACATCTTTTATATAAATAATATTTTTTTTCTTACTATTTAAAAGTTGATAATAACGAATAGAAAATTCTGGTACATCTAATTGCATATCAAATTCTGTGTCACACTTTAATCTATACATTTGTCTTCCCCCTTATTATTCTAAGTTCATCAGCAAATTTTTGATAGCTATTATCTATCTTTAAATCATCTGCTTTTTCATAAGTAAATTTTAAATCTTTTTTCGTTATGTTATCTAAATAAATAACTTCTTTCTTTACATATTCTTGCTCTTCTACAACCCCTACTATAGTAGGAACATCATAAGTCTCTTTATTTTTATTATAAGATAAATCAAAAATAAAATCTGCATATTCATCTATTTCTTCAACATTTCTCACCTTAACATCAGTATCAAAATGAAACTTAAGTTCCTTTTTGATAGAAGTTACATTTACTATCCATCTCTTTGAGTCTAACTCTCCTCTTAAAAATGCTTCATTTAATAATTCAACTCCTACAATAAACATATCACCAAAATTACAATAAAGCTGATTTGTTTTCTTTAAAGTAACATTTTGTTCATTACTCTCAAATTTAAGCTTACATAATTTTAAATTATTAAGTGTATTATCATCCTTAACTAAACAAACAACTTTGTCATTACAACAAATATTTGAAATTTGATAATATTCACTATCAGATAAATTATCTAGCGTTTTTACATAAAAATAAATATTATTATTTATACTATGGGTATTAAGTATAGCTCTAGCATTTTTCCAAGAAGTGCAAACATACTCTTCAAACAAACTAATCTCTAAATAATTAGAATTTTTCAAATTTAAAAAAATGGTATCCGCTGGTAGTTCAAGACTATTTTTTTCTAAAAAATCTTTTAAAACTTCAAAATCTGCTATATTATAAACAATTCTTAATTGTAATTTTTCTAAACTACACTTTTTTATAATAAAATCAAACAATAAATTCATATCATAAATATTACTATCAATTTTATCAAAAAATAAATTAACTCTTTTTATTTTATCATCACATATATAAGTTTTATAAAAATAAGGACAATCATAAATACTTTCATAGACTTTTTTTAAACTTGCACCATTATCTTTTTCTATGGTTCTATTTTCAGCTTTACCAAACTTCAAATAATGAAGAAGTGGGTTTATTTTAGCATCCGTTACATCTCTATATTTTTTTAAATAAGCATCATTTGAAAAATCATAACTAGGAGATTTTCCCTCTTTCCAACCATAATAATAGTAATGACGACATAAATCCCCTTTTACCTCTGGATTTTCTAATTTATAATAATTTTCATCAAAATATTTACTTTTTCTAATAAATTCTATATTTTCATCATCAGGTTTTTTTAAAAATTTTTTTATTAAATTAAACAAAGTATTCACCTCTTCTATAATTTACAACTTCATTATAACATTTCCAACAAAATACAGTCAAGAATATCAAAAAAAATAAATAATATTTCAAACTTAAAATACTATTTATTTTTCTTAAAAAAATTCTTTATTTTAGGAAATATTCTATTTTCTTTAGAACTATTTACAACAGTAATCAAAGCTAAATTAAATCTCTTCAATAATTTTAAATAAAATTCATCATCCAAAATTTGCATCTTTATTTCTAGCCTCACCAGCTGGTTCTTAGAAAAATCTCCATAAAGAAATACTGTTGGAATACCTTCATCAAAGATTTGATATTCAAAATATTTTCTATAGTTTACTAAATTACTGGACTCTAAATTATCTACCTCAATCTTTAAATCATCAAATAAAATTCCACTAAATGTTGCAAATTCAACTTTAAATTCTGTACATTTTCTTAATATTTTAAATTCAAGTATATAACTATCATTCTCTTTTTTATATTTTCTTTCTAGAAAATGTCCATATGAAAATTCAGTATCTTTTCCAAAATAAACATAAAAATTATCTAAGTTTCTATTACCTGTTATCTTATGTTTTTCCCAGCCAAAGTATTCATTATCAAACACATTCATATCTAATAATTTAAAATCAAATTTATTTTTCCAAGCAACATAGTTAAAACTTAACTGATCTCTATAACTATATTTTTTTATTTCCGAAAGCCAATTCTTCATTACTTTATTCAATTTTTTATTCTTAAAATTTCTTATTAAAACAGTCGATTCAATTAAACCATTATGCTTAGGATATTTATTTTTTTGATACAAATCCACCTGCTTTTTTACAACTGATTCCTTATCTTTTCTTACTTTAATACATTCAACTGCTTCATCATATATACAATCTCTATAATTATGTTTAAAACCAATTAAACTGTATTTTTCTAAATCACAATATCTATCCAAAAATTCTTTAACACTTTTTCTTATATAGCTAGCACCATCAAGCCATATAGTAACATCATAATCTTTCAATATATCATGTCCCAAAACTTTTATTTTTCTAGCAAGCCTTATATTATCTAAACCATCGTTATCAATATAAACAACATTCCAAGTATTTGACTTTAACTCTTTATTATTTGTAAAAAAATAGTAATCAATTCCTTCTTCTTTTATTTCTAATTCTTTAATTTTGTCATAGTCACCAGTTATACAAGTATAAACACATATCTTATTTTTCTTCATTAACAGCACCTAACTTACTTTATTATTAATCTTTAGAAATCAAAGGTGAAAATATCATAATTTCCTCTTTATTATCTTTAACTTCTCCAATTACTATATCTTTATTATTAATAATTAAATTATGATATTACTAATAATCCAACCATCTAATATCTTTCCACGATACATCTCTTCAATATAATTTTTATTTAGCTCTTTTTTCAACGCCTAAATTCTTTTTATTTTCTACCAAAATAGCATAAAATATTTCTGTTCAATACTCCTTAAATATTCAGTAGTCTCTTTATTTGATTTATCATTAATTAAAATTACTTTCCCTAAATCCGAAGCCTTTGTATTCTGATACAATGCATAAATACATAACTTAACCCATTCAATAGAATTATAAACAGGTATAATAACATCACACGATATATTTTTCTTCATTTTAGCCTCTTTATATTTTTATTTAAATATCACTATAGTTTTTAAAACTAAGTTACCAATTAATCTTAAGATTAAAAGATAGACAAAGATTTTTCAAATTATCTACTAATTTTTTTACTATTTTTAAATTTGATATAAGTTTTAAAAATAACTTTCTAACACTTTCTATTAAAACTCCAACACTAAAAATAATAAGAGTACAAACTATTATATATAAGCATAATTTATAACTATTATAATATTTTCCCATATTAAACAAGGAATATATATTATTTCTCATAACAGCATTTTCATGAAATAAGTAAACTCCAAACACACAGCTAGAAATATAATTTATAACTTTAGAATTTATCTTTATATATCTAAAGAATTCAAAAAAACATACTGATTGTATAATTATTAAAGAGTTAGAATATGTCAATTTATTACTAAGAATTCTACTTGAAATTTCACCAAACAAATTACTATAACTAAGCATATTAGAGGCATAATACATCAATAAATAATTTACAGAAAAACAACATATAAACATAAAAATCATAAGAAACCTATATCCATTAGTGGAAAAAACTTTAAAATGATAACTCTCTCTTAAAGGATATTTTCTAAGATAAGCACCTATCATATAAAGAAAAATAAAATTATAAAAATTATATCCATCATTATCAATTATTATTTTTCCAGTAAAAAATGGAATAATTGATAAAACAAAAAAGAGTACTAGTAACAATTTTTTAAACTCTACTTTTGATAGTCGTGAGATAAACTTATTAATATAATCACTAAACATATAGACTATAATATAAGAACTTATAAACCAATAACTGCCAATGCTTGATGGTAACAACTTACAGAAAATACTAACTATATTGTAATTAGTAATCCACCCAATTTTTATGGAAATACAATATATAATAAATGAATACATTATAACTTGTAAAATCAAACTAAATAGTTTGCTCAATCTAAACTTACTATTACTCTGAAAAAAACCAGATAATATAATAAACGAATTTACATGCATAATTAAAATATACATCATAACGTTTAAGACTTCTTTTATTGCACCATAAGAATTATTATCAATTAAATAACCAAAACCAATTACATGTCCTAATATTATCAAAAACATTGAGACTATTCTCATAAGTTCAAAATTTGACTCTCTAACTTTTAAATTGGATTTTCGCTTTACTTTATTGATTATACTACTGCTATTCAACTCTATCCCTACCTTACTATACAAAAATTATAATATAATTTTTTTTAAAAGTAAACTTAGTTAATTGAATAATAAGAAAATTTTCTGTTTATTAAACTGTCAAGTAACTTTGGCTTAAATAAAGAAAAAAATTGCCCACAATTTAATTGGACAACTTTAATTATAAATATTTTTTTATCTCTTTAGTAATAACCTTATACCCATTATCATTAGGATGTAACCCATCATAAGTATAACTTTCATCAAAATTACCATCTTTATCTACTAATTTATCATATAAATCAATATAAGTTAACTCATGCTCTACACAATATTTTTCAAGCTTTTTATTAAGCTTCTTTATTTTTTCATTATCTCTTCCTTTGACCATTGAACTATCTATATTTACATTTACAGGATAAACAGATTCAACATATATCTTAGCATATCTTCTATTACTATGAATTTTATTTATTATTTTAATAATACTATCATATACCTCTTCTACACTTTCTTTTTCTATTTGATTTGTACCAATTAATAAAAACACTTTAGATGGATTATACCTATAAACTCGCTCTTCCATATCCTTTAGTATTCCCTCGGCTGTATCTCCATTTATACCACTATTAACAACAGGCAGATCTTGATAATACTTATCTAATTTATAAATATATGTAATAGAATCTCCTAAAAATAAATAATTATCATCCATCTTAATATCTTTATATATGCTTTGAATATCATCCTTATCTTTATTATTAAGATTACTAAAAGGCTTTAATATATAATTATTATTAATATTACTTTTACTAGTATTAACACTTATTATAAATAAAATATTTAGAATAATAGAAAAAACACATATAACTTGAATAACTATTTTTTTCATTATATCCCCCACTTTACTAATTATAATAATGTAAGCATTAAAAAAGAACAGTAGTTCTTATAATTAATACTTAAAATGAATATCTGTCTCTTTTAATTTTTTTCTAACCTTATCTTTTTCACTTAGATTAGGATTTTTTATATCATATTTTTCAAACATTTCTTGCCAATTTATTCCAAGATCAGAATCATTCCACAAGATACCACCTTCCATATTAGGTGCATAATCATTATCTATCAAATATTGAAATATTGTATCATCCTCTAAGCTAACGAAGCCATGAGCAAAGCCACGTGGAACAAATAATTGTCTATTATTATCAGGAGTTAATACCACACTTGTACTCATACCATATGTTGGAGAACCTTCTCTTATGTCTACAACAACATCAATAGCAGCTCCTTTTATTACTTCAACTATCTTAGCTTGACATTTAGGATCTTTTTGATAATGAAGTCCACGAACAACACCTTTAGAGCTTTTACTTCTATTAGCTTGGACAACTTTTTCAAACTTTATATCAAGTTTTTCTAAATCATTTTGAATAAAATATGGACTAAAATATCCTCTATCATCACCAAATCTATCTGGTTCTAATATATAACAATCCTCTAAATTAGTAGGTATTTTCTTTATCATTATTCATCATCTCCCCTATAAGCATTCTTATAATCTCCAGATAAAATATTATTAATCCAATCCTGATTATTTAAATACCAATCAACAGTTTCTTTAATACCTTGTTCAAAAGTATAAGTTCTATCCCAACCTAATTCTTTCTCTACCTTACTTGAATCAATAGCATATCTTAAGTCATGACCTTTACGATCTTCTACAAAAGTTATTAAATCTTCACTTTTTCCTAGTTGTTTCAAAATAGTTTTAACTACTTCTAAATTAGTTCTCTCAGAATGTCCACCTAAATTATAAACTTCACCATCACGACCATTTCTTACTATTAAATCTACTCCAATATTATGATCTATTACATGAATCCAATCTCTAACATTACTTCCTGTTCCATATACTGGAATTTTTTCCCCAGCTAAAGCCTTTGAAATTACTACTGGTATTAATTTTTCTGGAAATTGATATGGACCATAATTATTTGAACATCTAGATATTGTTACAGGTAATCCATAAGTTCTGTGATAAGCCATAACTAACAAATCAGCACTTGCTTTTGATGAAGAATATGGACTTGAAGTATGAAGTGGAGTATCTTCAGTAAATAATAAATCTGGTCTATCTAATGGTAGATCTCCATATACCTCATCAGTTGATACTTGATGATATCTCTTTATACCATACTTACGACAAGCATCCATTAAAACACTAGTTCCGATAATATTAGTAGTTAAAAATATAGTAGGATTTTTAATACTATTATCAACATGACTCTCAGCCGCAAAATTAATTACAATATCAAATTTTTCTTCTTCAAACAATTTATACACTAATTCTCTATCAGTTATATCACCTTTAACAAATTTAAAATTAGAATACTCTTCTAAATCTTTAATATTATTATAGTTACCAGCATAAGTTAATGCATCAAGACATACAAATACATCATCGCTATATTTCTTTACTTCATAATGCATAAAATTACTTCCTATAAATCCTGCTCCACCAGTTACTAAAAATTTCACAATTAATCATCCTTCTTTCTTACTTTTATTAACTCTTTATTATATCTATCTACAGCATCTTTCCAATCAGGAAGCATTGAAAATCCATCATTCATTAATTTTTCTTTACTCATTCTTGAATTGTGTGGTCTTTTAGCTTTCGTTGGATAATCACTAGTTTTAATAGGATTAACAACAATATCTATATTATTGCTTTCAAATATATATTTAGCAAACTCATACCAACTACAAGTTCCATCATTAGTTACATGATATGTACCTTTTTTATCAGATAAAGCCATATCTACTAATACTTTTGATAAATCTTTAGTATACGTAGGACTACCTATTTGATCACTTACAACACTAATTTCATCTCTTGTATCAGAAAGTTTCAACATTGTCTTAACAAAATTATTCCCATTAATTCCAAAAACCCAAGATATACGAGTAATTATATGATTATCATATCCTCTAACATTTTCCTCAGCTAACCATTTAGTTTTACCATAATAATTAATAGGACTTACTTTATCATCTTCTAAATAAAAACCATCTTTACTTCCATCAAATACATAATCAGTACTAATAAAAATTAATTTAGCTCCAACCTCACTGCAAGCATCTACTATATATTTAGTACCATTTATATTTACATCACTACATAACTCTCGCTCATCTTCTGCCTTATCAACAGCCGTATAGGCTGCACAATGAAAAACAATATCTGGCTTATAATCTAATATAGTATCTCTAACACTATCTTTATTTCTAAGATCCATAACACTAGAAGATGGAGATAAAATATCATAATATCCTCTATTTAGAAGTTCTAGTTTAACATCATATCCTAATTGTCCACTAGCACCTGTAATTAAAAACTTCATTAATTATTCGTCTCCCCCAATCATTTTATTTAAATACTTTCCATAAGTGTTCTTTTTTAATAGTTTTGCTCTACCTTTAACCTCATCTTTACTTATCCAATTATTACTATATGCTATAGCCTCTGGGCAACAAATAACCTTATCTCTATTATTTTGAATAGTTCTAATCATATTAGAAGCATCAATTAAACTATCAAATGTTCCTGTATCAAACCAAGTATAACCATCTCCAAGTAAACATGCTTTTAAATTTTCTTGTTGCAAATACATATCATTTAAAGTAGTTATTTCTAATTCTCCTCTTGCTGATGGCTTTATCTTAGAGGCTAAATCACTTACACCCTTTGGATAAAAATATAATCCTGTGATAGCATAATCACTCTTTGGATGTTCTGGTTTTTCTTCAACACTAATAACCTGAGCTGTACCATCATCTAATTCATTAAATTCCATAATACCAAATCTTTCAGGATCTTTTACTTGATAACCAAATATGGTAGCACTTCCATCGATAGCATTTTTCTTAGCCTCTTGAAGTAGTCCTGTAAGTCCACTACCATAGAAAATATTATCTCCTAAAACCATTGCACAAGCAGAGTCTCCAATAAACTCACGTCCTAAAATAAAGGCCTGAGCAAGTCCATCAGGTGATGGCTGAATAGTATAATTAAGATTTATACCTAATCTACTACCATCTCCCAACAATCTTTTAAAGCTTTCCTGATCTTCTGGTGTTGTAATAATTAATATATCTCTAATTCCTGCTTCCATTAATACTGATAATGGATAATAAATCATAGGCTTATCATATACTGGCACTAACTGTTTACTAGTTCCTTCTGTAATAGGATAAAGTCTTGTCCCTGATCCTCCTGCTAATATAATTCCTTTCATAATAAATACCTCCCTAACTATTTTTCTTACTATTATGATTATGAATAATATCTGTCTTAAATATCAAAATTAATACTATAATAAATAAAATAACATATATAACAATACCATATATTGGATCATTAAAAATATAAATAATAGATGCAATTGCAAATAATATATCCATTATATATATCAAAAGAACAGTCTTCTTAACCGATAAATTAAGTTTCAACAACTGATGATGTAAATGACTTTTATCTGGTTTTACTATTGATTCATGCTTAAGTGTTCTTCTAATTATTGCAAATAATGTATCCATAATAGGAATTGCTAACATAAATATTGGTACAATAAGTGATGTAAATGTTACATTCTTATAACCTAGAAGTGCTATTACTGCAATTATATATCCTAAAAACATGCTTCCAGAGTCTCCCATAAATATGGTAGCTGGATAAAAGTTATGTACTAGAAAACCTAATGTGCAACCTAACATTACAAAAGTTAGTATTGTATCTAGGCCACTACTATTATTGAAAAGAATAGCTATTACTCCTATCATTGCAAAGTATATTGCGGCTAATCCACCAGCCAGTCCATCTAAACCATCTATTAAGTTAATACAGTTAATTATTGCGACTATAAATATTATAGTTACTAAATAACTTAAAAAGCCAAAATTAATATATATACCAAAAGCACTAACATCTCTTAGAGCAATTCCCCCAACGACAGGAATTACTGAGGCTCCAATTATTTGACCAATTAACTTATATTTAGCTGGAATAGGCTTTATATCATCTATAATTCCAGTAATTACAATAATAAAACTACCTATCAAAATAGAATTCATCTGCACTGACTGATGTCCAAACAAAACAAATCCTAATAAAAAGCCAAAATATATTCCTAATCCTCCCAAACGAGGAATAGCTTTTTTATGAACCTTTCTTGCATTTGGCATATCTATAGCCCCTATATGCTTAGCAATTATCTTTACAACTGGCATGAATAATGTAACAAACATAAATGTTACAAAAATTATTAAAAATACTCTACTAACTTTCATCATACACCTCTAACATAGATTTTATCACAACCACTATTATATGACAATATTCTTAACAAAAACTTTACACCTATACTTTTTTTAAAGTTACATAATAAACATTATCACCAATATATTTTCCCTCTACTACACTATCACTATTATAAGTAAATACCCCAACAGTAACATCACTATTAACCCTATCTATATAAGTACTAGCAGTTAATTTAATAGAAGTAAGTAATGTACTATCGTTATAATTATCATCTGTAACATGAGAATACCAAGATGTATCTTGATGTATATCATCATACAAATAAACCTGAATATAATCAAAAAACTCCCAAACATCACTAGGTCTAAAAATATATTTATCAATTTCTTTATCACTAGTACTAAACTTTATATGATACCCCAGTTTATAACCATCTATATTCTGATACTCATTATAATACTTAAGAAAAACTTCCTTAAAGTCTCCATCACTAACTATATCTTCATCTGTATAATAACATCCCAAAGAAATTATATCTTTATATATAGGCATACTACTCTCATAAACACTAATCTTTTTATTATCTTTATATAAACCAAGCTTAATCAAGTTATCATCCTGCTTACTCTTACTGTTATCAAGAACATCCTTTACTTCTATATCTTTAGCCTCTAAAGTTTTATTTTGATTTTTTTGAGTGCCACAACCTCCTAAAAATATAACTATAATAGTAATTAAAAATATTTTTCTCATTTCTCATCTCTTTTAAACACAAACAATTTACTAAACAAATAATTACTTACTATTACAACTACTTGTGATATTAATTTTATTAATTTATCATTTAGTCCAATAACAGTAACACCAATATACATAATTATCATATCCATAATTAAAGTTACTATTCTAGAACCAACAAAACTATTTATCTCCTTTAATAAGTTATCACTTTTACTTTCAAATACATATTTTCTATTTGTTATATATGCAAATATTACACCTGCTGTCCAAGATAATATATTAGCAATCTGTAACATTATAGCATTAAGAGGATTTAGTATTGTATACACTAATGCATAATAAACAGCTAAACTAATTACTGTCGTAAGAACACCAAATATTAAATAATTAATTATCTCTTTATATTTTTTATACAAACTATTTATCTCCTTCATCATTTTCATTACTATCCCTTACTATATATATAGGTCTTTTCTTTGTCTCTAAATATGTCTTTGATAAGTATTGTCCAACAATTCCCATACAAAAAAGTTGTATTCCACTAACAAAAAATATTATACAAGCTGTACTAGGCCAGCCATTTACAGGATCCCCATAAACTAAAGTTTTAATTATTATAAATATTATCATAGCAAAGCTTACTAAACAAAACAAAAATCCTAATATTGCTGACATAATAAGTGGTTTTGTTGAAAAAGCCGTTATTCCATCTATAGCATAAATGAATAATTTCCAAAAACTCCATTTTGTTTCACCAGCAACTCTTTGAACATTTTCATACTCTAACCATTTAGTTTTAAAGCCAACAAAGCTAAATAATCCCTTTGAATATCTATTGTATTCTCTCATATCAACAATAGCATCAACCATCTCTCGGCTCATTAATCTATAATCCCTAGCTCCATCAACCATCTCAATATCGCTTAATTTATTAATAATTTTATAAAATTGTCTAGCAAAAAAGCTTCTAATAGGAGGTTCCCCTTTCCTTGTAACTCTTCTAGTAGCAACACAATCATATTCTCCACTTTCTAAATACTTATACATTTTCTCTAACATAGCAGGTGGATCTTGCAAATCAGCATCCATTAATGTTACATAATCTCCTTTTGAATACTCAAGTCCTGCATACATAGCAGCCTCTTTACCAAAATTTCTAGAAAAACTAACATATTTTACCTGTTTATCTTTTTTAGCTAGTTTTTTTAATATTTCTAATGTTTTATCTTTACTCCCATCATCAACAAATACTATCTCAAAATCAAGATAATCCATCTTTTCTATCATTTTTTTTACTTCCTTATAAAATAAAGGAATCGCTAACTCTTCATTGTAACAAGATACAACAATTGATAATAACTTCTTCATTAATTCACCTCTACAAATCATTTTTACTTAATAACCATACTCTAAGTTATCTCATTTTGATTTTAACATACTTAACTATATTAATCAACAATAATACCTAACTAATTAACAAATAATCCTTAATTTATCGCACTTTTGTTGGAGCTAAAAAACTAAATGCCTCTATATTTCTCAAAGTCATAAAAAGAAGCATAACTAAAAATAAAATTATTAAATCTCTATCCTTAATTTTATAATAACATCTTCCTAATATTTTCTCTATTATTACATACAATACATAGATAAATACTAAAGGAACTAAAATAAAT
This sequence comes from uncultured Bacilli bacterium, assembly GCA_934149245.1. Lineage (GTDB taxonomy): Bacteria > Bacillota_I > Bacilli_A > RF39 > UBA660 > RUG11198. Next base: position 14,551 of record CAKPER010000009.1, read on the forward strand.
ATTAAAGCATTATATCTAAAAGCTTGATAAAAATCTAACTTCGTCAAGCTTCTTAACATTCTAGTTCCTCCACATCCAACACAATAAATATTAAAGTCTCTCCTCCAAGGACACTTATAATTAGTAAAGAAAACAATATACAAATTAAATACTACTAAAACACCTATAAATATAAATTTTTTATACTTCTTCATTAATAATCCTTTACTAAAGATATAACTTTCTCTATATTAACACTTACAAATCCTAATAATCCAATTGCTCCTATAGCAATTCCTAGTATAGCCATTAATTTTTTATTAGAATTAGCACCACTTGTATCTATTTCGCCATTATTTATCTTAATTAAAGCAAATACTGAAAAAATTAAACCAACTATTGAAAATAATCTACAACATAAAAATCCAATTGCTGAAAAAATTAAACCTAACTTTGGATAATCTGTTCCCTCACTACTAACTTTCTTAGAATTATTCTCGCTTGCGTTAACATTTTCTTTCATATTATTATCCAAATTATCAACTTTCTCTAAACAATTAGAACAAACTCCATCTTCATTTTCTATTTTTGCACCACATTTAGGACAATACTTAGCCATAATAATTCCTCCTATCTAGTTAAAGGATAGATGAATAACTCGTTTTTGTAAATAACTTTTTAACAATTTTACATCTTATTTTCAAATATATGATAGACTATTGTCAAATTAAGTCGAAAATGATATAATTCATATCAGATAAATAAAGGAAGTTGGTGTAGTATTGAAAAAGAAGTCTAATAAAAGAAAAAATTCTACTAATTCTACTAAAGATAGACAAAAAATAAAAATAAACAAACAAAAATTATTTATATTTATAAGTTCTATCTTTATAATAATATGTATCTTATGGTATGGTTCTAGAGCCATCTACTACTATTTAGATACTAGAAAGAAAGTAAAAAATGAAGATAAGTTCTTAGCTCAAACTATTATAGATAAAAATTATAATACAGATAATTTTAAAAAGATTAATAATGATTATTATTTCTATAAAGATGCTAAAAATAATTATCTTAGTTACTCTAATATGTTATGGAGAATAGTCAAAGTAAATAAAGATAATCAAATAACTCTAATCTTAGATAATCCAATTACTTACTTAGCAAATGGTAAAGATAAAGATTTTAAATCATCTTATATTACTAAATGGCTTAATAAAAAAGAATCTACTAGTAGTACTACTTCTAGTGATAATAGTACAAAAAATAAAACAGGTATTCTTGAAAACAACTTAAATAATAAGCAAAAATATTTAATGAAAACAACAACCTGTATTGATAACATTAAAAATATTAAGAGTGCTACTTGTAACAAAACATCTAATGATAACTATTTATCTCTTTTATCTGTAATTGATTATATAAATACAGGGGCTGAGGATAGTTTCATTAATAACGGCTACTACTCTTATCTTGCCAATAATAAGAATAAAGAAGTTTGGTATATTACTGATGATGGTAAACTAGATACTAGTGATGGAGAAGATATTTATAGTGTTAAACCTGTTATTACTATTAAGGCAAATGTATCTGTAATAAGTGGTAAAGGTAGTAAAAAAACTCCTTATATCATTGAAGATGATAAGTCATACTTTGCATCATATGTAAAATTAGATGATGATTTATATAGAGTATACGATAGTAATGATGATTATGTTAAATTAGTTGCTAATGATTATCTAAAAGTTGATGATGAATATCTAGAATATAATTACTCATCTAAAAACTATTTATATAATGATAAAGTATCTAAAAGCTTAGCATATTATCTTAATAGAATCTATATTAATAAGTTAAGCTATAAAAACTTAATTGTAACAAATAACTATTCTAATAGCTATTATGGAGAAGATAATAAATTTAATTATCAATTAACACTAAATAATTCTCTAAGTACTAAAATTGCTATTCCAAGTATAGGAGATGCTGTTGTTAATAAATTATCTAACTATTCTACAACAACAGGTACCGGAGAAGATAGTGAAGAAATATATACAATATCTAAAGATGGAACATTAGACCAAATTGACATACAAGATAAAACCTATGTTCTACCTTGTATCACTATAGCTAAAGAAAATTTAAAAGCAGGACAAGGTTCAATTGATGACCCTTATAGGACGGAGTAAAATCATGGCAAAAAAAAGAAAGAAAACTAAAGAAAAGAAAATAATGAAAAAAACTATTATCTTTATAGTATTGGATATTATAGTATTAGCGTGTTTTATTTTAATGTATGGTCCCTTTAGTTACTTTAGAAATCTCTATATCCAAACCGCAATGAATACTATGGATCATCAATGGATGGCTAAAATATTTTTCAGTGACAAAACAATAGAAAAAATGCTAAATAGTAACTACTTTGTTGCTATTGATGAAGATGCAAATACTGATGACATTGTAATTAATACTAAGGAAAAAACAAAATACAAAAACAAATATGAAAAAGAATTACTAGAAAGAGATTCTGATAACGATTTATATAAAGTTTTAAGTATAAAGGTTGGTGGTTCTAATGCTAAATTAGTAGCCATTTATGACCCAACTAAAATTCATATTATTACTACTAAACAATTTGATGTTGGAACATATGGTGAAAGAGTTGTAACTATGTGTGAAAGATATAAAGGAGTTGTTTGTATAAATGGTGGTGGTTTTGTCGATAATGGTCTAGGCTCTGATATTCCAACAGGTTATGTTATTAAAAATAAAGAGATATTATGGTCAAATAAAGAAAGTCCTGATACTTATAGAAGCAACTTAATAGGATTTACTAAAGATGGAAAACTAAAATTAATGTCAAATACTACAGGAAAGCAAGCCTTAAAAGCTGGTATTGTTGATGCCCTAACCTTTGATCCATTCTTAATTGTAAATGGCAAAACATTAGAAATAGTTGGAGATCCTTGGGGAAGTTCTCCTAGAATGGCTATTGCTCAAAGAAAAGATGGTGTTACAATGTTTTTAGCAGTCGATGGAGAAAATTACATCAATGGAGCTACTTTAAAAGACGTTGTTAATACTCTAAAAAAATATGGTGCTTATAACGCTGCCAACCTAGATGGTGGAACTTCTGGTACAATGGTTGAAAATGGAAAACTTATTAATAATCCCCCATCATCAGCTAGAAAAACTAATGGTAGATATGTCGTTACAGGTTGGGGGCTAATACCTTAAAAATACAAAATATTAATATCAAAGATTGGCGCCTATTGACCAATCTTTTTTATAAAAAATAAAGTAAAATATATATTAATTAAAAAAATTATGATATAATGTTGTCGAATAAATAGTAAGGAGGATAATAATGAAGAAAAGAAAATATTTATTGCTATTACTAACTCTTTTATGTCTAAACATAAAAAACGTTAAAGCTGATAGCATTCCTAATAAAATATATACAATCAAAAGCTTTCTTAGTGGGAATAAAGTTGTTGACCTAGATGGTGCTATTACATCAAACTACTCTAACATTCAATTATACGACTCTAATGATACAAAAGCTCAAAAATGGTATTTTGAACAACAAAGTGATGGCTACTACATAATAAAAAGTAGCATAAATAAAAATAAAGCTATTGATATGTATGATAATTCAAGAAGAAATGGTACAAATATAAATTTATATGATAGTAATGGTACATCTGCTCAAAGATGGAACATCATATATAGAGGACAAAGCCAATTTACAATCAAAGCTATTGATAGTGATTATTGTATGGATATATATGGTGGTCTTCCATGGAATAAAAATAATATTCAACTTTATATGTGCAATAATACAACAGCCCAAAGATTTAAATTAGTTCCTGAAGTCGTAAAAGAAAAAACCATTGAAGATGGTGAATATATTATTAACAGTAGTAAAGATGAAAATAAAGTAATTAACTTAAAAGATGGTAAAACTTCCAATAATACTAATGTAAATATATATCAAAATAATAATGTAGGTTCACAAAAATGGATTATTACCTATCAAAAGAATGGTTACTATACAATAAAAAGTAAACTAAATAAAAATAAGTGTCTAGATATTGCGGGTGCTAATTTCATAAGTGATACTAACGTTCAAGTATATGATTGTAATAATACTGATGCTCAAATGTGGGCTATTGCAAAAAATACTGATGATACTTATAATATAATTTCCAAAGGTGATGGATTAACTTTAGATATTTATGGAGGCGATACAGCCAATAATACTAATGTCCAAGTTTATTTTAATAATGAAACTCAAGCTCAAAAATTCAAATTTACAAAAATAGAAAATGATAATTTTCTAGAAAATGGTACATATACTATTTCAAATAATGCAAGCCCTAAAAATAATGCTATTGATGTATCTGAAGGTAAAAGCTATGCTGATAAAAAAATATGGTTATGGTCATCTAATAATACAAATGCTCAAAAATGGTTTATAACCAAAAATGATGATAATAGTTATTATATAAAATCAGGATTAAATTCTAATTTATATTTATCAACTTCTAACAATAGTGCTATAACCTCATTAACAGCAAAAAAATGGGAATTACAATATAAATCTGAAAACGTCTATTACATAATTGATCCTGACACAGGGCTTTACTTAAACCTTGATAATTCGTCTCTTGCAGATGGTACTTCTATAAATTTAATGTCTGAGAGTTCTGGGATAGCTCAAGAATGGTACTTTGACTTAACAGAAATAAATGAAAAAAGTCCTACATTAACTGATGGCTATTACACTATAAGTAGTATCCTTAATAATAACAAAGCTATCGATATAGCTAGTGCTTCTAAAAATAATGGCACTAATATCCAACTTTATGATTCAAATAAAACAATGGCTCAAAATTGGTATCTTAAATCGCTTGGAAATGGATACTACACTATAACAAGCAGTCTAAATCCAAATATAACATTAGATCTTACAAGTGGTAGTACTCAAAGTGGTACTAATATCCAATTATATAAAGCAAACGGAAGTGATGCCCAAATTTGGAGATTGAAAGATGATCAAAACGGAAATATTGAAATAATTTCTAAAAAAGCTAATATTAGTTTAACGGTTGCTAATGGAAAAGCTCAAAATGGTGCTAACATTCAAGCAGAAACTTCATTAAGTAACAATAATCAAAAATTCAAGTTTGATCTTAATAATATAAATAAAGTATATACTGGTATTGATATTAGCTATCATCAAGAAAAACGCGAAAAAATCAACTGGGAAGCCTTAGCAAACACCAACATAAATTTCGTAGTATTAAGAATTGGTTGGGGCGATAATTTTACAAGTCAAGATGATGCTTCATTTAAAAATGCCGTTGCTAATTGTGAAAAATATAATATTCCTTATGCAGTATATTTATATTCATATGCAACAAAAGTAGATGGTACTGACGCTTTAAATAAAGATTCCGCTTCTGCAAATAGTGAAGCAAAGCATGTTTTAAGAGTACTAAATAGTGTATCTCATAAACCTAATCTAAAAACTTCTGTCTACCTAGATATGGAAGATAATAGTACTGCTAACCTACCAAGCTCTACTCTATCAGCAATTGCTAACAGATTTTGCTCAATAATTGAAGGAAATGGTTATGGCTGTAGTGTATATGCTAACGCATATTGGTTAAATCAAAAATTAGATACTAGAAGTATCACTACCAATAATAGAGTGTGGGTAGCTCATTATGGTAGCAATAATATTACTAATCATAGTCAAGCAATGACAACAACTGTTCCTTATAACTTAACAAACTATAAACTTTGGCAATTCTCAAGTCGTGGTCAAGTTAGTGGCGTTCACGGAAATGTTGATTTAGACTTAGGGTATAATATATTTGATTAATATCTTAAAGTTAAATAGATTAAAAACACATCCAAAATCCAAATTTGGGTGTGTTTTATAATACTTTAAACATTTTCTATAATATCTTTTAAATAATTAGCATATTCCGTCAATTCTTCCAAATTTCCTCCCTCTACTAATATTCTAATAAAATTTTCTGTCCCTGATGCTCTTACTAATACTCTTCCATTATCTCCTAATTTTCTACTAATCTTATTAATCGCACCTCTAACTATTTTATCACGTAAAACACTATCTTTCTTATCATCAGTAACTGAAGCGTTTACCATAACTTGTGGGTATTTCTTCATAATTTTACTAAGCTCATGTAAAGATTTACCAGTCTCTTGCATTATCTTTAAAATTTGTAATGCTACTAATTCTCCATCACTAATAGAAGCATACTCCTTTAAAATAATATGACCTACCTGCTCACCACCAATTAAACTATTAGTCTTAATCATTTTATTCATAACATTAATATCACCAACATCTGCCCTAATAAAATGAATATTATTATCTTCACAAAACTTCACAAGGCCAAAATTTGACATAACTGTTCCCACTAAAGTATTATTTTCAAGTTTGCCTTTTTCCTTTAAATATTTTGCAACAATTGCTAACATTATATCTCCATCTATTACTACTCCGTTAGCATCTACCATTATACATCTATCAGCATCTCCATCAAAAGAAATACCACAGTCATATTCTAATTCTTTTACTCTCTCTATTAATGCTTTAGTATCAGTAGCACCGCACTTATGATTAATACTATAACCATCACTAAGAGCATTAATAATATCTACCTTACAACCAATTTTCTCGAAAATCAGCTCTGCTGTTTTTATAGCACTTCCATTAGCACAATCTATAACAACCCTTAAATCAGCTACTTTCTTACTACATAAACTTACTAAATAATCAACATATTCTAAATAAAGTTTATCATTACTTCTATATGTCCCCATACCAGAAGAACCATTATACTTATCAATATTATAATATATATTTTCTATTCTACTTTCTAGTTCTTTATTACTTTTTCTTCCGTTAGAATCAATAATCTTAATTCCATTATAATAATAAGGATTATGAGACGCTGTTATCATTACTCCATAGTCAGCTTTATACTTTTTTACTAAATAAGATAAACATGGCGTTGGAACTATTGAAACATAGGTAACATCAACATGAGCTTCTCTAAGACCTAATATTAAATATTTACTAATAGTAAGACTAGAAATCCTAGTATCAATCCCAACCATTACCTTAGGAGTTTTATTTTCTATGGAAAGACCTATAGCCTTTCCTAATCTTTTAGCAAACTTCTCGTTCATATCTTCCCCATAAATACCTCTTATACCATCAGTACCAAAAAGTTTTTTATATTTATTTTGTAAAACTATAACTCCATCATCTTTTACAATACTATTTTCCCAAATATTACCCTTAACTCTAACCAAAGGATATACTCTAACATTTTTCTCTATAATAGTTCCTGGATATATAACACTATTACAACCAATAAAACATCCACTTCCTATAATTGCACCAAATTTACTTAATTGTGTTTTAATTATCTTATTTTTATATTTAAGATTAATAGAAGTTCCATCTAGTTTATAATTAGAAATAACCGCACCTGCTCCCATTTTAACAAAACTACCAATAATAGAATTTCCTACATAATTTAAATGGGCTAAGCTAACATTATTTAATAAAATAGATTGCTTAACTTCAACACTATTACCAATAGTACAAAAGGAGGATATAATAGTCTCTCCTCTAATACTAACATTATTTCTTATAATAGTATTTTTTTCTATAATGCAAGGTGCATCAACAGAAAAGTTCTCTCCTATTTCTACATTATCTCTAGATACCCAAACATTTTCCTTAATCATATAGTAATCTGTATCACTTAAACTTCTCCCAATACTAATTATATAATCATTTATATTACAAAATAGTGAACATACATCATCACATCTATCTAATAACTCTGCTACTATTTCATTACATTCCCCTATAATATTCTTAATATTCACTATTATTACCTCCTACATATTATGTATTTGTAATTCCATTCTTTTAAGAAGCGTATTAAAAAACTCTCCACTAATCAGCAAGCTATTCATACAATTAGCATTTGTTTTGCAATAATAATTATTTTCTTTATCATAATAATTTATATTACAATTATAATCTTCATTATACTTATTTAAAATATCTAATAATAAAGTATCTTCAAAAACAGTAACATCTGTATAAATATATCTATACTCATCACTATCTATCTTGACATCTATATACCTCTCATTATCATTTGGTACATAAATTTTAACAACATATTTATGTGTTTTATCCTTACTTATAATATCAAACATTTCATTAAAGCTTTCTTTAATATCTTCTTTTGCTATCTTTTCTACTTTCAATATTGACACTCCTACTCCAAATTATTTTTACTACAAATTTTACTACAAATAAAGTATAACATAAAAAGAACAGTTTTTTCAACTATTCTTTTGGTAAATTACAATTATTACACTTTATTCCATCTTTTCCTTCAACCATCATGCCACCACATTTCATGCATAAATCACCTGTTGGTCTTTCCCAAGTTGCTGTTTTACATTTAGGAAAATTGTTACATCCATAAAAAATCTTTCCTTTTCTTGTTTTTTTCTCAACTATCACACCATCGTTACAATTAGGACATTGCATAATTTGAACAACGTTTTCTTCCTTTTTGTCGTTATCTTGAATATATTTGCATTCAGGATAGTTTGAACAAGCTACAAATTTTCCATAACGAGAATGCTTTCTTACTAATGGACTACCACATTTAGGACACATCTCTCCAGTCTCTTCAGGAGCTTTTTTTTCCATTTCTTTAAAAGCAACTTCTACTTTTGGCTCAAATTCTTCATAAAATCTATCTAAAAGATTATACCAAACTAAATTACCACTAGCAATCTTATCTAAATCATCTTCCATTTCTTTAGTATATTCTACATTTATAATATCTTTAAAAAATTGTTGTAACCTATCTGTTATATCTATACCAATCTCTGTTGGAATAAACTTTTTATCACTAACAATTACATACGCTCTATCTTTTAAGGTATCTATAGTTTTAGCATATGTTGATGGTCTACCAATTCCTAGCTCTTCCATTTCTTTTATTAATTTTGATTCTGTATATCTTGCAGGTGGCTTTGTTTCATGCTCACTATAATTAACTTCAATGGCTAAAATAGAATCTTTTTCTTTTAATACTGGAAGAATTTTATCTTTATTATCCTCATAATCAGAATAAACTTTTAAATATCCATCAAATATAAGTATTTGACCACTAGCCTTAAATTTATAATTATTATTATCAAGAACTATAGTTGTTGCCTCTACTTTCGCTTGTTTCATTAAACTAGCTAAAGCTCTATAATAAATCATTCTATATAATTTATACTCATCTTCTGATAAATACTTTTTAACAGTATCAGGCTCTCTATTAATACTAGTAGGCCTTATAGCCTCATGAGCGTCTTGAACATTCTCTGTCTTCTTAGCTTTTTTTACGTAACCTACATAATCTTCTCCATAATGACTTTTAATATATCCATAAGTATTTTTTACAAACTCATCACTCATACGCACAGAATCAGTTCTCATATAAGTAATCAAACCAACAGTCTCGTTTTCTAGAGTTATACCTTCATAAAGCTTTTGAGCTAACATCATTGTCTTTTTAGAAGTAAAATTCAACTTATTAGAAGCATCCTGTTGCATAGTAGAAGTAGTATAAGGAAACTTACTTTTCTTTTCTTTCTCCTTTTTAGAAACACTCTCAATCAAAAAATCTTCTTTTAAATTATTTAAAATATTTTCTGCCTCTGCTACAGTTTTTATTTCTATTTTATCACTACCATAACTTTCTAATTTAGCTGAAAATTCTTTAAATAAAGCATCTATTTCATAATATTTTTCTATATTAAAAGCCTGAATTTCTCTTTCTCTATCTACAATAAGCTTAAGAGCAACACTCTGAACTCTACCAGCAGACTTACCTTCTGTTTTAGATTGCATTAATTTACTTAATCTAAAACCAATTATTCTATCCAATATTCTTCTAGTTTCCTGAGATTTTACCAAATCTTCATCAATTTTTCTAGCACTCTTAAATGATTTTAATATAACATCTTTCGTTATTTCATTAAATACTATTCTATCATAATCATCATCTTTTAATCCTAAAGTATCATAAAGATGCCAAGATATAGCTTCTCCCTCTCTATCAGGGTCGGTAGCTAAATAAACAAAATCAGAATTTTTAACATCTTTTTTCAACTCTGTAACAAGCTTTTTCTTTCCCTTTATAATTTTATAATCTGGTTTAAAATGATTTTCTATATCAACACCAAAACCAAATTTACCAGTTGTAGTTAAATCTCTTATATGTCCAAGTGAAGATACCACTTTATAATCTTTACCTAAATACTTTTCAATAGTCTTACTTTTACTAGGAGACTCCACTATTACTAATTTCTTTGCCATAATATTATCTGCCCCTCTCACAAGTTAAATTATATACTAAATATTATGTATGTTGTCAAGCCATTTTTCATAACTTTACAAATAAATTTTTATCACTATATCATTTTATTACTTATCTGTCAATATATACACAAACATTTGTTCTAGCAAAATAATCTCATCTAAAACATTCTTCTACACAAAAAGCACCTATCTTTATAAGTGCCTAATAATTATATTTTTATTATATTTCCAAGCCTTTTAATTACCTTCTTTTCTATTCTAGAAATATATGACTGTGATATTCCCATTAACTTAGCAACTTCTTTCTGGGTCATTTCCTTCTTACCATTTAATCCATATCTATATTCTATAATATCTTTATCTCTTCCCTTTAATTTATTAACCTCACTATAAAGCATACTTTTATCTAATTTTTCTTCTAAATGTTTAGTTACTATATCTCCATCTGTTCCTAAAACATCCTCTAAATGTAACTCATTACCATCAGCATCAAAACTTAAACTATCTTCAAAACTTATTTCTGTACGCTTCTTCTTTGTCTTTCTAAGATACATTAAAATCTCATTATCAATACATCTAGAAGCATAAGTAGCAAGCTTTATATTCTTATCTAATTTATAAGTATTTACTCCCTTTATCAAACCAATTGTCCCAATAGAAACAAGATCCTCTAAATCTATTTTCGTATTTTCATACTTTTTTGCTAAAAAAACTACCAATCTCAAATTATGTTCAATTAACTTATTCCTAGCTTCTATATCTCCATCTTGAGATTTCTTTACAAGTCTAATTTCTTCCTCTTTATCAAGTGGTGGTGGCAAAATATCTGTACTTCCTAAATAAAATAAATAATTCTTTCTTCTTAATACCTTTAAAATTAAATTTATTAATCTCTTCATTTATATATTCCTTTCTATTAATTTATCATGTAAAATACAATCTATTCCATCCATTTTTATTTTTTCATTAGAAATACCTACTAAAAAGTTCTTTTTATAACCTACTCCCTGAATAAATATTTTATCTGGTACTAAACACTTTAAAAGCCCATGATTGTTAAGCGTATCATACGGCACTAAAAGATAATTGTTATCTAAGGTAACAGGCCCTAGTAACTCTTTATTAAGAAGTATTATTGGTCTTCTTTTATAAGGATCAGTTAATTTATTACCCGTATCTAAAAAAGCTGTTGCTTCTATTACCTTACCACTTTTTAAATATATATCTATATTATAATAATTAGAATAATTATTCTTTAACTCCAACCCTTGCTTAATATAAGCAAATATAATTAAAGGACTTGTTATTATCATTACTATAAAATTTATAGATAATCCCTCATAATAGAAAACCAATCCCGTATGTTTATAAGAAAACTGAACATTTAGAAAATATAAAAAACCTCCTAGGATAATAGATGATGTATATAGATAAAACATATTTTTTAAGGTATATTTTATATCTTTATACCCAAAAGTTACAATAACCATAATAATAGAAATAACAACTTTAATAATAAATAAAAGCAAGCTACTTACTTTAATAAACATACAAAATATAGTTATTGCTCCTATCGCCGCCCCTGTTAAAATTTTTTTTAAATTAGTCTGTCTTCTTAAAATAACACCTACACTAAACAGCAATAATAAATCGAAACCAAAATTTAGCAATAACACCATATCTATATATATCTTCATTTTATCACCAAAACTATTATAAAAAAAATATGACAAATATTATGTCATATTTTAGATATAAGTTATAATTTTTTATATTTTATAATCATCCTCTAAAGAGAAAACAACATTTTCATTAATCCAATTTTTTCTAGGTTCTACAGAATCTCCCATTAGAACAGATACTCTTTTCTCAGCAAGTGCTACATCTTCTATATCAACTTTTACAAGGCTTCGCCTATCTGGATCCATCGTTGTTTCCCATAACTGATGAGCATTCATCTCACCTAATCCTTTATATCTTTGAATTTTATAGTTATTTTTTCCTTTAGTTAATTCTTTTAACTCTTCATTTGTCCAAAGATAATGTTCTTTATTAGCTAATGTAACTTTATATAAAGGTGGCATTGCTATATAAAGGTGGCCTTCTTCTATTAAAGGTTTCATATAACGATAAAAGAAAGTTAAAAGTAAACATTGAATATGAGCTCCATCATCATCAGCATCGGTCATAATTATAACTTTATCATAATTTATATCTTTTACATTAAAATTACTTCCATATCCTGCTCCTACAGTATGAATTAAAGTATTTATTTCCTCATTTTTAAATATATCTTCTATTTTAGCTTTTTCCGTATTAATTACTTTTCCTCTAAGTGGCAAAATAGCCTGTGTCTTTCTATTACGACCTTGCTTTGCAGAACCACCTGCTGAATCTCCCTCTACTATAAATAATTCTTTAACTTTTTTATCTTTCGTTTGAGCTGGTGTCAATTTACCACTTAAAATTTTTTCTAATTTTTTACTATCTTTCCCTTTTCTAGTTTCTTCTCTTGCTTTTCTAGCCGCTTCTCTTGCAGCTTTTCCCTTTAAAGCTTTATTCACAATCATAGTTGCTACGCTTTTATTTTCTTCTAAAAAGAATTTTAATTGTTCTGTTGTTATAGCTTCAACAATACTTCTAGCTATAGGTGTACCAAGTTTTGACTTTGTCTGTCCCTCAAATTGAAGAATATCTTCAGGAATTTGCACACTAATAATAGCCGTTAATCCTTCTCTTACATCAGTTCCCTCAAATGACTTCTCACGAGCTTTAATAAAACCATTTTCTTTGGCATAATCATTTAATACTTTAGTTATCGCTGTCTTAAATCCTACCTCATGTGTTCCACCATCAGTTGTTTTTACATTATTAACAAATGAGACAATATTATCAGAATAACTATCTGTATATTGTAAAGCTACTGAAACATTAACATTATCCTTACTAGAATCAAAGCAAAGAACTTTATGTAAAGTATTTTTTCCCTCATTCAAATACTTACAAAACGATTCCAAACCATTCTTATATAAATACTTTTCTTCTTTATTCTCAATCTCATCTATTATCTCTATAGTAAGTCCATTAATTAAAAAAGCACATTCTTGCATTCTCTCACAAATAGTTGAAAAATTAAAGGTCGTTGTAGAAAAGATTTCCTTATCAGGCATAAATCTTACAGTTGTTCCTGTTTTATTAGTTGCCCCTAGCTTTTTTAATTTCTGATCGATATGTCCTCCATCTTTAAAGCTAATGAAGTATTCATATTCATTGTATCTAGTTGTTACTTCAAGCCAAGAAGATAGAGCATTTACAACTGAAGCTCCTACTCCATGTAATCCACCACTTACTTTATATCCGCCTTCAGAAAACTTTCCTCCAGCATGAAGAACTGTATATATTACCTCAGGGGTACTTTTTCCTGATGAATGCATTCCTGTTGGAATTCCACGTCCACTATCAGTAACACTAATTGAACCATCTTTATGTAAAACTATTTTTAAATGATCTCCATAACCATTTAAAGCTTCATCTACTCCATTATCAACAATTTCCCACACTAAGTGATGTAATCCTCTTTTATCAGTTGAGCCTATATACATACCTGGTCTTTTTCTAACTGCTTCTAAGCCCTCTAATATTTTTATAGAATTTTCATCATAATTACTTGTCTTTTTCACCATGTTATCAACTACTTTCCTTGTTATTACGTCTTTCATTATATCATTGTTTTTTTTAAAAATCAATAACTACCCCTTATAAACTCCTTATTTTATAAGGGATTAGAGTGCTTTTATTGTTTAGAAAAAGTGAGATAACCTAAGTTACCTCATTAAGATTAAAAGAAACATGATCCCAAAATAATTGCAAGTAATATATATAATACGACAATAATTAGAAAACCATTTCCTGTATGGCAATTACTTGGAGTTTGATTGCATGATGAACTGCAAGAACCTGTTGTCATATTTGTCACCTCCTAATAAATTATATCCATGCACCTAGTATAATTATAAGTAAAATAAATAATACTAGTACAATAGCTGCAGAAGATCCATAATTAGCCAATTACATCCCCTCCTTTTTTATCTATTCACATTATTTTATGGATAATTTTGAATAATGTGAGTATTTTCCCCCAAAGAAAAAAGAAGTTACAAAATTGACTTCTCTATACTTTTGGAATAACTTTTTTATATTCACCACGACTATACCTATATAAAGAATATTCTTTAGCTTCAAACTTTGTCTCACTAAGTAATATATCATTGTATGAACTACTAGATGTACTTAAAATCCAACCTAAATTATAACTATTTATCTTTTCTTCATTTACTTGCTTGTTAATAGTTACATATTTATTATCAATTTTAGCAAAAATTATATAAAATACTTCATCACTATATAATTGATTAGATAATATATATATATAATCTTTTGTATCATTATTATTTAAATTAGTTTCATACTTTTCCTGAACACTATAATCTCCAGAATATGATACCTTAATCTTTCTTAAATATCTATCTATAATGTTATAATCATTATCATCAAATTCTTGTTTTTTATATTTTTTTATTGCCATATTACTTTTTTTACTAAAGGCTATATATGGTGATTTTATTTTAATACTTTCATAATCATCATTAAAGAAATAATATTTATTATTTGTCTCCGTAATTTTATATTCTCCAACATAAGAATTTTTTCTATATACTTTAAATTTCTCCATAGCAATATCATCAATTGAATATAAATTAGTCCATTCTCCTCTATTATATTTTAAAACTAAATCACTATCAACAACAACATTTGTATTTATTGTTGTTTTATTTTTATTATCTTTTAATGATAAAGCAACTGCTACAAACACAATAATAGCAAACAATATTAATATATATATTAATGTTTTAATATTAGTTTTATTCAAAAGTCATCACCTCTTTACCAAGGGCAAGTTGTCTTTCCCTTACATTCTATAGCGGATTTTCTAGAATAATCACGAATATAACTAAAATGCATTGCATCCTTTGAACTTCTCCAATCACTACCATTAATTAAAGTATATTTATGAGCAATTTTAACTGCACTAGAACCTTTATAAACAACTTCATACTTTGCTCTTGTTTCAGGTAATGCTTGCCACTGAGATTTACTATAAGAATGATCAGAATATCGATTTCCAACAGCATCAGCATTAATATCACAAGCAGCACCATAAGCATGAGCAGACAATGTAGAACCAGTTCTTTTATAAACATAGCAACCATCCATTGATTTAATAACAAAATCCTGTGCATTATTATATAAATCATTAAAGAAAGCCTGCCACAATGAAGCTAATCCTTTATTTACTGTTATTGTTACTTCTCTTTTTTCTGTATCTGTTGCTGGATTATGACCGTTACCACTTTTCCAAGTTCTTATTGGAACTTTTACTTCTGTTGTAAATTTAGACATTTGATCTTTGCTGATTTCTGGATGTTCTTCACTAGTACTTTTACCTATCAATAAACTCCAAGCTTCACTTTGAGATAAATTTGTTAATTTTTCAACATCAGCACTATCAATATTAGAATCAACATTACTATCAGAACTAGAACAGCTAGCATCAACTTTAGCAGCATTTTGACTACCATAATCACTCATTAATATTTCATAATAATCCTTTCCTTCTTTAGCTAATCTGTTCCATTTTTGTTGATTACTATCATTAAAATCAGTCACAACAATTTTTCCATTTTTATCTAATAAAACTTCACCTTCTGTTTCTTTAACAGCCTGTCTAACTTTACTATTTGCACTTAACGAAGCACGACTCCAGTTTTTATTTTTATCTTCACCAGAATGAATAGTTCGCTGTGATACTGGAGCTTTAGAATCCCCTTTTTTATGATTACATTTTTCATAAGAATCTCCACCACAAGTATTAGACCAACAACCCTTATCAGGATTACAAAATGCTTGATCATTAGTACAACTTCTTAACGATAAAATCCATTGTCCATTTTTTTGTTCTAACTTTATTCCAGCTGCTTCCCCCATTTGCTTAGGTCTCGTCAAAGAATAACTTCTAGCTGCTACAGCTTGTGCTTTTAAAGCTTCATAATCACCATCACCATTTTCTTGAGAAACAACACCTGTTATATATGTTTCAAAGTCTATTAACTCTTCACCTTCAACTGGAGTATTCCCCTCACAATTAAGTAACTGAACTTTTACGTTGCTTACTTCTTTATTATTAACTCTATAAGAACATACTCCATTCCCAGCATTAGATGAATTACTATCATCATCATCAAATAATCCTGATCCTAAAGATGATGCAGCAATAAGTAAAATAAGCAATATCAAACCTATTAAAAGGAATGGAATACATCCAGCAAACAATGAGCCAACAATTGCTACAACTTTTCTAATAATTGCAACTTTAACTTTTTGCTTTGCATATTCAACAGGATGAGCTACATTTTGTAAAGCCTCACCTGCTCCCTCAGCATAGCTTTTAGCAACACCAAGTCCAGCTCCTGCTACTTTAGCTTTATCCATCCCTCTTTGTAAAGCGTTTTTTTTCTGAGGTTCCGTAGATTTTCCACTCGAACTGGATCCTTTAGGTTGTACCCCAGGCCGTTTTTTACCAGAGTTATTTTTATATGGATTATTTGCATTCTGTTTAGCCTGATTATACCTTTGTTTAGCATTATTAATATTATCTCTTGCAGATGGTCTTCCTTTAGGAGAGAATGGATTTTTACCTTTTCCACTATTACTGCTAGCATTATTATTACCATTATTTCTCGGAAGAGCACTTTCCATAAATCTATTATTTCCGCCTCTTCTAGAAGAACCACCACTAAATATTCCTCCTAAGCCACTAGCTAAATCTTTAGCATCACTGGCTCTTGAAGTATTTTGATTATCTACATTTTGAGAATTAGTTGGTGCATTATTAACTACATTATTATTCTGATTTTGATTTGAATTAACATTATTATTCTGAGCCATAATACACCTCCTACTGACATAAAACTAAATGATTATAAACCTCCACCTGCTCCAAATGATTCTAATTCATCCTCACTTACAACAACATTTATCTGCATTCTTCTAGAACCACATACAAATAAAGCATCACCTTGATTATAACGTTTTATACTTTCTCTTTCATTATCATTTAAATCAATTAACATTGATAAATCATCTACAGATTGTTTCTTCAATCCCATGATTAAATAATAAGATGAATTATCAAATATAGCTTTACCATGAACAATTATATCTTGTCCAACAAAATCACTTGGTTGTTGAGTAATTATAATTGTACCAGTATTATACTTACGAGCTCTTCTTTGTACCTGAGCTAAGAATTCTGCACCCAGAGTATTCTTAGCACTTAAAAGCACATGAGCCTCATCTACAGATAATAATGTATTTACATTTGGATTTAAGCATAATCCCCAAGCATACTTTAAAACATTAAATAGTAGTGCGTTTCTTATATTAGCATCACTATTCATTAATTCTTTTATATTAAATACCAAAAAGTCTCCACTAGCATCTATACTAGTATGTCCATTAAAATAATATCTTAATTCTCTAGTAAATGGTCTAATTTTAATTTCCAGTCTTTCCATTATATCTCGCTCACGAGTTTTTTCTGTCATTGATCTAAGTCTTGCTACTATAGTCTCATATACATCTTGCATTACTGGAAAATCATTTGATGTAAATCTACTAAAATCACTATTAAAATTAATTCCAAATCTAGCATAAGTATCTTGTACAACTTCACTAAACATATTTAAAACATCTTCTTCTATATCAGGAGAATAATATTTCATAAATGCTTTTAAATTCTGAATAGTTGTATTTAATACTGTATATCCTAATCCATTTTTAATATCTGTTTCATCAGCATCAACAATTATTTCTAATGGATTAATTAAACCATACGCTCCGCCTTTTCCTAAGTCTATAACTTGTCCACCATACATTTGTGTCATATTACTTATTTCACCTTCTGGATCAATTGCTACTATTTGATATCCATTTCTTATATGGCTTCTTAACATTAATTTTGCAGCTGTACTTTTTCCTGAACCTGATGTTCCTAAAATAATCATATTAGCATTATTTCTATTATTTTCTTTTCTTACTTGATACAAAAATTGATTAAATAAAACTACTCCTCCAGAGAAATCTACACCAAGTAATGTTGATAAGCCTTCATCTTTAATACTATCAAAAACAAATGGATACATAGCAGCCATTGTAGATGCTGGCATTGGTGTACCAATTCTTTCTTCTACTTCTTGCTTCTCAAATATTGGTAACATTGATTTAAATACACGTTCTTGTTCAAAACTCAAAGGAATAGCTCTCATTTCCATAGCATCAAGATAATTCTTTAAGTTTAATTTTTTACTTTCAAGTTCATCTTTACTATCTGCTGAAACTAAAATATGCATCTGAAAATCAAATGTCTTTACCTGACTTGCTGTGAATTGTTGAATATAATACTCCAAACTATCAACATCTTGTCTAATTCTCTCTTGAATAGTAATATCTTTCTCTTGTTGATATTTCATCTTTAAGTCAGCTACTTCTTTATTTAACATGGTTGCTAAAACAGAAAAAGGTATAGGCATATGTTTTATAACCATCTTTACTCCAGACATATTTGTTAAATTAGACAAATAACCTGGATAAATATATCTTGGATATGATATTACAGTTAATACTGTACAATATTTATCACTCATTACAAAATCTCTAGGATGCCATTCAATTCCTTTAGGTGCTATTTCACTCTTAAACTTCATTATCCTATCACCGTCCCGAAATCAGTCCTCATGCCCCCATTTAAGAAATTATCAAGTATTATTCTTAAATCTTCATTAGATGTTTGAGCACTATCTAATCCACAATTAGCAAGTCCAGTAATTAATGTTCTAAGTTTCTTCTGAATTAAATCTAAATTTTTTTCTTTAAACAAAATATAATACTCTGTATCTGTAACATTATTGTCCATAAAATTATTAGCTTTCATTATATCTTGATTAATCAACTTTCTAATTACAGGATTAGGTGTTTGATTATATAAAAGCTGTAATCTTGCTAAATATCCACTTATATCTACTGGTCTATCAGCACTTATCAACCAAAAATCAAAATCTACTGTATTATAAAAATTCTTAAGTGCTATAATAGTATTTTCTTGAGTACCCCCATCTAATATAAAGATATTTCTAGGTCTAATTTTAACTCCTGTAACTCTAGACTTATTATCAAGTATTATAACCCCATTTTCTATTCCCTTTATAGGAATCCAACTTTCTGTATATTTACCTTTTGGTGTTGGCTGGACGCTTGAATTGTTCATATAAACACCATCCTTTCCATACATATCTTCTTCTTTCACTATAAAATCTATTTATACTTTGTAAAACGCACAAAACATTATGATAATTAGGAATTGGAAACACTAAAAGTCCCGTTATACATCCAGGTAATATTCCTAATATTGCCATCACTATATTTTCAGTTGGTAATATTATCAATAATAATATTGATATTACCACCCCAACTGAAAATAATATTAAATCAAATGGCCTAAATATATTAAATATCAAAGTTCCTCTTTTAGCATTTGATGGAACTAAATATCCATTCATATAGTATCACACTCCTTTTTTATTTTCCACCACTACCTTTATAGGTTCTAGTCATATTTAATTCTGCTTTATTTAAATCATCCTTGAATTCTGTGAAATTTTCGATTTTTCCACCATTATTTCCATAATCAGTTATCTTAGCTGTTAAAGTTTTACTAGGCTTATACTCTACATTTATTGTAGAACCATCTGGAGCAGAAACAGGTGTACTAACAACAGTTTCACCATCTTTAGCTCCTGCAAAATTTGCCGCCATTACTTTATCAATTTGAGCTTGCCATTTTTTTCTTCTTTCTTCTATATCACCAGCAGTATATTTTTGTTCTCCACTTGCATCAAGTACTCTAGACATTTGTTGCAAATCTCTAGACATTGCTTCTTCTAAATGCTTGATACTGTCATCATTAGCTAAATCAGATTTAATATCTTTTCCAGCATTATATTTTTTCTCATAACTAGAATGTTGACTAGGTCCTACTCCAGTAATATCTGAAATCTTATTGCTAGCTCTCTCGCTAAATGGAGTATCTAGATTTTCTATTCTTCTCATATTTGCTTTGGCTTGTGCCTCACGACCAGCTCCAAATCCACTTAAACCGCCTTTATCAAATCCTGCCTTTGCACCTCTACCAACACTAGTAACAATTCCTCCAATGCCACTACGAATATCTTTAAATTTTATTGGTTCCCCATTTTTCTTTTTTTGATGAAGGGCTAATCCAAAACCTGCAGCTCCTATCCCTACACCAGCAACAGTACCAGCAGCCATTCCTATTGCAGATTTATTATCTTTATCCATGCCAAGACTGATACCACTCTCGCTAGTAGCAGGGAATATCTTCTTTAATAAATCTGGAGCTTTTTTAGCAAAAGTAAATATTGCCATAACCATAAAAATAAAAATTATTTTTTTGGTAAAAAATCCAGAATAACCTACAGAAGTATAAAAAACACTATCAGCATTATTAAAACCATCAATCAAAATAGCTATTAAATATATAGCAAAATTCAAAATAGCCATTCTTAAAAACACATCTATATAAGTTGAAAAATAAACTTTTAACCATTTTGTAAACATATTGTCACTTTTTGGCGATAAATAACCAACAATAGCCATGGGTGAAACTATTTGTAAAAATGTTAATTGAATTATTCTAACTCCAACACTTATACAATAATTAATTAAAAAATAACAAGCAAATATACCTATCAATGTAGAAAATATAAAATTAAATTCAATGAAAAACTCAGTAGAATTTGTTTCTTTAATTTTACCCGTTTCAATAATACAGCCATCTTTATATGAAAAATGATTATTTTCAGCAATTTCTTTTTTCAACTCATTTATGTAATCTGCACTAGCACATTCATTACTAGTATCATAATTAAGAGATGAATCTAAATTATAAAAAGCAGTAAAAAGTTCTGCAGTTAAAGCGCCACCAAAATTATCTGTTTCCACCTGTTGAGGCAATAAAAATTTTGGAATAACATTACTCTCTATTATTTCAGATTGAAGTGTCCTTAAAAAACTAAATGCATAACTAGACATTCCAAACATTATAATTACAATTATTACTTTCTTTATAATACTTGGAATTCCTTTTTGGTTATCACTAAAGGAATCTGGATTAATTAAAACCTGAATAAATGAAAAAGCAACCCTAAACATCATTATTACTCCAAGCAATAATCCTACTCTTCCAAATAAACTATTAATTGTATCATTATCCAATAGTTGTCCATTGCATAATGCAAAAAAAACATTACAAAAACCTCTAAGCATCTTATATATCATGGAATCAATTCCATAAAAAACAATTCTTACAAAGCTCATAATAACTTGATAGACAGTATTTTGTGCACCCTTTACCAAATTACTAAAACTAGATATTATACTTAAATTAAACATCTAAAGCACCTCCCAACTATTAAAATTTTATTCCACAAAGGCTAGGATCTATATCCCAAATCTTACTAGCAATACTCAAAATCACTCCAATAAATGTCGGTATCATGAAAAATGCTATCGCCACTATTACCCTTTTCATAAATTTAGATTGAGATTTTTTCATCTCATTCTCATCCATTGAAAAAATTCCTTTACCAAAATCAATCATTCCAAAAACGATTAACAATATTGGAACTGCTATTTTAATTATATTTATAATATCCTGAATTCTTTTTGTTAACTTATCACCTAACATATCTTGACAAGATAAATTTTCTTGTGCAGCCCCCAAAATTTCATATTTAGTAGCACTAGTGTCTCCAGAGGAACTACTATTACCAAACTTCCCACTACCAGTAACAGCAACTTTAGAATCCTTTTTATTCCCGGCTGCTGCAGCTTCACCTTTTGACATACTTTTATTTGATATTGTATATTTATTATTACTAGTTTGACTAGCATATTTAGGGCAAGTATCAAAATTAGTCTTAACAGCTTTAGCTAATTTAATCGTATATTTTTTACCACATGTTGCTTTTTTTTCACTATCTTTAGTACATTTCTTCCAATTATCTGAATCATTGCCACGCGTTGTTGAAGAATAATAATAAGTCAATTTTTTCCCTTTTTGTACTATTTTAACCTTAAGTCCTGGAGTATATTGTGATGAAGTTTTTAATGGCAATACACATGAATCTTCCGCATTAACATTCAAACTCATCGAAAAAAACATTGTTATTCCTAATATTATTAATAAAATTTTGTTTCTCATTTCTAAAACACCTCATACCTAGAATTATTATATCATACAATAATCAAAAAAAGAAGATTTTTTTATAATCTTCTTTTTCAGAGTGTTGACAAAGTTCAATACTCTTTTCTTTTTTTCTAAAGTATTGTATAATTACTTTGTAAGGTTGCT